>NZ_JBQTDC010000035.1:0-42233 GCF_052353045.1 Halomonas sp. AOP7-B1-5
CATGGACCCTTTGGTTTCAAAAATAAATCCAGCTTCACAAAACCGCATAGAAAAAGCTGACGAAATGCTGGACCATGTTAAGCCGCTGAGAAAGTATTTACTGGCATTCTTTATTATTCTTGTTGGAGATCCGTAGAGGCTTTTGGCAAATTCAAAAAGTTCCTCACCGTCATTCTCCCAATTTACCACAAAATAGTTATTCCCATACCATCGCTTAAAGCTTCCTCCTTTAGTGCATGGGAACCATTTTTTCCCAGATGATACAGATGCTTCCCTACTACTGCACCCCATCCCCAGTCTATTAAAACTTGGTTCATGCCACAGCCTTAGAAATCTATCATTATCACTTGTTTGCAAACCGGCGCATGGGTGAGCAATATCTTGGATGCGCTTTTTTTCTGAAAAAATATCTCGCAGCGTGTTGCTAATCCAGTAGGCAATTGGGTTCCCCGGGATTTTCTTGAAATCATCTGGCTTGGACTCATGAAGCCACCCACATTCTCGATTTCTAATGGCCTCTCGAAGTGCAAGTTTTTTCTCATCCTCAGACTTCCCATCTACTAGCCGTAAATATGAACCGAAGTGATCAGGTTTAGCCATTTTCTCCATTACAAAAGCGGTAGCTGAGACGACCTCCCCGCTAATACTGTCGAACGCTCTTCCACCAAGGTGCGCCATTGTGATGATAGTTGTATGCTTCAGGAGCCATTCACGAAGCTTTTCGTAACTGGAAAGGAACATCCACGACTGCATATTGATCTGGGCATTGTAGCCAAGCGGCGCCAGAAGGCTGAAAGCGTGTTCCATAAAGATGGCAAACAAATCTGACTTGCTGTTGGGGTATGCTTTTTTGGCGTAGTCCTTTAGTGCCTTGTTCATCCCCTTACTGCCCATATAGGGCGGATTGGCAATAACTGCATCATACCGCTGCGCCAATACCCACGCCTGCTGCACGATTGGAATCAGCTGCCTGGCTGCGGTCTTTTGTAGGATATCGCCGCTGTCGGCGAGCTCGGTGATCTCCTCCAGCAGGGTCTTAAGCGGAGTTTCGAAGCTGTTGGGTACCTCGATCAGGGAGCCGAAGGTCTTGGCGTCCTGGAAGCGCTCGATCAGATCGACGATGGCCTTGTAGGTACTGTTGTTATCAGGGCCAGCGTTGCTGGAGAGCTCCTTCTGCTCGCTCTCAAACAGGTTCTGCGACTGGCCCTGGTGCCAGTCACCGGTGAGGTTGAGGTCACGCCACAGGGTGCTGGCATCCAGGTGCTGGGTGCTCTGCAGGGCCATTACGTTGAGGCGGACACCTCTTGCGAAGATCCGGCGGTCGTCTTCGCGGGCCTTCATCAGCAGCGCGAAGCCGGCGAGCTGGGCAGCGCGGTCGTCGATGTCCAGGCCGAACAGGTTGTTTTCCAGAATCAGCTTGGGGATGTCGCGGGTACGGTAGCCACGCTCTTCGTAGATGGCCTTCAGCACGTTGTAGGCCTCGACCAGGATATGGCCGGAGCCGCAGGCGGGGTCGAGTACCTTAATGGTCTCGGGGTCGATGCTGGCCGGGGTGATGGCATCCAGCTGTGCCTGCACCTCAGGCTCCTGCTCGGCGGGCTCGATGTAGTACGGCATCTCGGCCTTGAGCGTTGATGTGGGGTAGGTTTGCAGCCACTGGCGGCCTACCGAGTTCTGCACCAGGTATTGAACGATCCAGTTGGGGGTGAATAGCTGGGTGGCGGCGGGAATGTCTTCGCTTTTCACCACCTTACCGATCACTTGGTCTTTTTTCTCACTGATGTAGAACTGGTAGAGCCAGCCGATCACTTCTACATCTTGCCAGTCTTCCTCGGGAATCGCCTCGACCAGCTCACGGATCAGAGAGTCGGTCTTGGTGAGGTTATCCGGCAGCAGCAGCTCGCTGGCGTCGTCCAAGGGTTCGAACAGAAACGGCATGGCGGCGTGCAGGGCGTGGCACTGGGCGAGTAGCAGCTCGCGGTAGAGGGTTTCATCCTGGGTGCCGTCGAGCTTGAGTTCGCGCACGCGGGCGGTGTCCAGCCCTGGCAGGTCTACCTCTAAGCATTCCTCCAGAATCTGGAACTGCCCGGCTTCGCCCCCTGCCCCGCTCAGCACGCGGCGGCCGTGGTCTAGGTAGCCGTGAATCTCCATATAGCGAATGGCGCACAGGCGGTTGAACCAGCTATAGGCGGCCTGCTCTATCGCTTGGGTAAAGCCATCGCGCTGCACCCACGCGGCCAGCGCTTCCCGTGCGCCTTTCAGGTGGGCGGGCACGGTGTGGGTTTGGCCATCCTGAGCGGTCATCACCAACACATCGCCCTTTTGCTCCAGGGGGGCAATCACCACACCGCCTTTGCCATCTGGGCTAATGCCCACACGAGCCGCCTGGCGCGTCATGGTGTCGATAAAGCGGGCGCGGGCTTTGGGGGCGTATTTTTTGATGTTGGCGGTGTTCATTGTGAATCCTTGAAAGTGTCTTGCAAAAAGCGCTGGCCTTTAGGCGTTAAGCGGTATTGTTGAAGGCGGCTATTGGGCTTTTCGGGCAGCGTCATTTCAATCAGCTGCTGCTGGCGTAAATTGCCTACTTGTTTATTGAGCTCACCGGAAACGCCCTTGTGACCCAGCTCACGCGCTATGGCAGCTTTACCCAGCGGCTCCTGCTGCAGTATCAACAGCACTCTGGCTGCCAGCGCTGACTCTAGCCGTGACTCTAGCCGTGACTCTAGCCGTGACTCTGACTGCACTGACTCAGCCTGGGTCACTGAAGCTGACTGCTGGATAGAAACCGGCGTTGCCAGCCGAATACTCAAACGCACGCGGTTGGCAATTTCTTCAATATGCGGTTCAGGCAGCCCTTGGACTTGGGCTTCCGAGAAAATACGCTTCACACCGCTGCCCCACTGCTCTATCAGCCCAAGCTCACGAAATACGCGGGCAATCACTGGGTTGCGAATCATCGAAACGCCGCGTTTCATGTCTTCAATCGTCATGCCGGGCATCAATAGCCCTGGGCTTTCAATCTCGATACGGTCATCAAAAAACGCAATGCGTATAGGGCTGCCCCTTTGGGAGTAGTCGCTGTGTACCAAGGCGTTAATAATCGCTTCACGCAGGATGGTCAGCGGGATACTCCACACATCGCGGCGACGCATGGCGCCAAACTCTGCCTGCTTGAAAGCATGTTTTTTGAGAAACAGCTCGATGTCATCAACCGCTTGGGGTAACGGCGCGTGAATATCTGTCTGGTCGAAAATCTCGACCTTATCGTTACCGCGAAAACGCCCGCACTGAATCCAAGCATCTTCAAAGTGCCATTGGCGCTCGCGGCCAAACAGCAAAATTCCGCCCACGCTGGGTACTAGGCGACCTTGATAAGAGACAAGTAGCCGTAACGTGCGAAGCTTATTGTCATCAAGCAGTTGTTCGCTGCGAAAGGCTTGCTGTATGGCGTTTTGGTCAAGGTCGTCACGGCTCAGCTCAGGCATGAGCTGAACGTCAAAGGTGGTTCCGCTCGCTTGGCGCTGCATTTCTTGAATGAGGGCCAGCCCCGCCTGCCGATTGCTAGAACCAAGTCGCACCAGCACACCATTTTCTTCGCCAAGCGCTTTGAAAAAGTGTGGGCGTGCGCTACTCAAAAACACCTCAATACACACCAGGGTATGTTCGCCCACGCTCACCAGTTCAATATTAGGCAGTAGCCGGGGGTGAATAGCATCCGCGATCATGCTGGTCAGGCGCTCTTCCATATCCAGCGGATCATCCACGCCTAGCACGGTGCCATCATCGTCAACACCAATGATCAACTGGCCACCGGCCGTATTGGCGAAGGCAACCAGTGTTTTCATCAGTGGCTTAGGCGATGATAGGTCGCGCTTGAACTCAAGCTGCTTGCCTTCTGGCTCGCTTAGGCGCTGTTCAATGGTCGCGGTGGTCATAGGTGTCTCGTTGACTTTTCATGTTTCTTTCCGCTTCGCTGTCCCGCGTCCCAGGACACGGGACGGCAGTGAACAGGCATATTGCCCGTGTCAACAAAAATCGTTCGAACACTAACGCACCTGTACCCGTTTGCCCGCTGAAAGTGACCCTTCCAGCTCTTTTCTCAGCTCGTCCATAAACGCATCGACTTCCGCTTGGCTTTCCAGGTACACCCCACTATGCACGCGGCTGAGTACGTCGCTTACACGCACTCTTGCCACGGGTTTGGGGGCATTTACCGCCGCCGGTGCTGTTTCGGTGTGCGGGTCGTACGTTTTATCACGTGATGCCGTTTGTGGGACTGGCTTGGGGTTCTCTGATGTTGGTGCCGGTGTTGTGGTGTTTCCCGCAGGCGCAGGCGGCTGCCGCTTGGCCGCCTCAGCCTGGGCGTTGTGAAGCGCATCCAAGCTTTCTTCTTCTAACTCGACGGCAGTTTCGGTTTGCAGCTGGTAGATTTGCGCGACGCTGACCGATTGACTGACCGAGGCTTTAAGCTGCTGCAGCGGGTGCAGCAAGCGGTTGCTGAGCTCGGCGGTGCCAATGCCGCTTTTGGCAATTTCAGCGCTCACCTTGGCAATGCGCGTGTCGATACGGGCAATGGCGTGCTGGCGTTTTTCATCCACGAGGCCGCTGTTAATCTCATTCAGCGTACGTACTAAGCCATCCACCTTGTTGAGCATGGCGTAGGGTGCTTCGGCGCGGTAAATACGCTCACACTCGGCCAGCGCTTGCTGGGCCTGGGTGTTTTTCTCAAGCTCTAGGCGGTTCACCGCAAACCGGTTGAGCGCTTGTTCTAGCTGCTGCCAGGTGGTGAGCTGCTTAGTAAAGAAGTCGTTGAGATCGCGGTAGTCTTCTTCAACATCGAGCAGCGTGTCTTGCTGGCTGGCGACGGTTTTGAAGAAGTCGAAGCTGTCGTCCAGGCGCAGCAGACGCTCCACTTCCCGCAGTGAGTTGTCAATGGCATTGCGACCGGGGAAGTTGCCCACGTCGGTTTTGCTTTTATACGCTTCTAGCTCCCGCCGCCAGTGGGATAAGCGGTCTACGTAATAGGTAAACAGCTCTTTTTCACTGGTGGGGCCTAGCTGGCCAAACAGCTCTTTGGTGAGGTTACGGGCTTTGTTGAGCACCGCATCTTCGGTTTGGCGCTTTTTCTGGAGGCGGACTTCACTGCGGCGGCGGGCGTTGTTGAGTAGCTCAAAGGCTTCTTTACCGTTGAGCGCAGGGCCAGCGGTGTGGAAGGTTAAGCGCCCAGCGGCATGCAGGCGGCCCAGAATCAGCAGCGTTTCGCCTTCCGGCCAGCCGAAAGGTCGATTGCTGAAGCGCTCAATCAGCGGGTTCAGCGGCACCGGTTCGCCGCCATGCAGCGAGATATACTGCTCTACCTCTTTCACCGCTTGAGCGTTGCCCTCTTCACCATCCAGGTTGAGGTTCTGGGTGCCCAGGTCATCGGCGGTTAATACGGCCTGCAGCTCTCGCATCGGCTCCGGGCTAAGCGCCGTGAGCTGGCTCAGCTTGTTGTAGGTGTTTTCCAGCAGGTAGCGGCAGGCCTCATCCAAGCGGGTATTCAACTGGTTGCGGTTGAGATCGAGCTTTTGCCCGAGCGCGTACACATCGGCATCCAGCAGCATCTCTTCCAGGCGTACCCGCAGGCGTTTTTTACGCTCTTGGTTTTCACGGCCACGGTCGGCCAGAATGCGCTCTACGCTGTGGTCGTTGGCCGATAGGTTCAGGCGAATAAACTTATCGGTTTTCAGCAGGGTACGCAGTTCATCGGTAAAGCGCTTATCGTCGGGCAGCTTAATCAGCACCTGCCCGCCGTTATCGCCGCTTTTGTGAATGCAGCCTGCTTCGCTTAGCTGTACGTACTCCACGTCCAGCGGCGAGACTACCTCTACCCTTAGCTGGCTTTGATAGCGGCCATCCAGGGTGTGGCCATCCAGGTAGCGGCCAATGCTATAGTCGGTTTTGTTGACCGGATAGCGGTATTTGTTGCGGTCACGAAACGAGTCTTTGAAGATCAGGCTGGAAAGCTCTTTGTTCTCGTCGCTGCTGGTGACTTCCGTGGCTTTGATCTTACGGGTGATGTCACGCTCTTCATTGGTGAGGAACTGGTACTCATCACCGTTACGGGTTATCAGGCTCTCTTTTTCCAGCCGTGCCAGGGTCGCTTCCAGCTGCTCCCGAATGGCTATGCGGTCATCGTCGATTTGGGTCAGTGAGAGCGTCACCAGGTTATCGACCGTACCCTTCACCAGATCCACATAGCGGATCATAAACAGCGTGCGTAGGGTTTCGACATCAAACGCCTCTAACACGGGGTTTTCGCTGGCCTGATCAATGGTGCGCTTCACCGCTGTATCGAGAAAACCTTCTACCGCTGTGTAGAAGCAGTGCATTGGTACTAGCGCGCCAATCGCTTTCTCCTGCACGGCTTTGGCGGCCATGTGGAACGCATCGAGCATGGAGCGCTCGCCATAGGCTAAGTGAGCGCCCGTCGCCCCTACCTTGCGGATCTCTTCAAAGACTTTTTGCACCAACTGGAAGTGGTACGGCACAAAGGGGTAATTGGCGATAAAGCTTTCCACGCCTTCGATGTTTTTTAGCGTGGGGCCAGAGCGGTCAAAGGTCAGTTGGTTACGCAGAATGGAGCCTTTGGCCTCAAACACGCCTTCAAGCTCGGCGCGTGCCGGGTCGGTTTTCACCAGCAGGCGCTTACGGATCACTTCGTCAGAGTTGGAGCTTGAGAGCGATAAGCGGGTTTTGAAGCGTCCGGCGATTTTGGAAAAATCGTTGGCTTTTGAGGCGGTCATTTCGCCTAGCACGGCATCCATATCCGCCTGGGAGGTGACCACGATCCAGGCACGCCCACCGCAAATCGTGCCCAGGTTTTCGGTGAGCGTTTGCAGAGTCAACATTAAGCGTGTGTCGCTACCAATGAACTGGCCAACTTCATCCACCATGAACACCATGCGCTGGGTCGCTGACTGCGACTCCAAAAACTCTTTCACCCAGTGGCAGAAGTTCTCTACCGAAACGCTGAAGTTGGTTTCAGATTCCTCAAACCATTTATGCGCCGCTTCAGGAGAGAGATCGAGCGCCGCCCCAATCGCATGCTCGATATCGTCCTGGTAGAACTGATAGCCGTCCCGCTCGTCTTCCCACACCACACCACTGGCCTCGTTAAAGGCCTGCTTAAAACGCTCATACACACCGCGTTTTTCTAGGTGGCGCTCCATATGAGCAATGTGCGGGTAATCAGAGCTAAAGCCTTGGTGCTCGTTAAACACGCGCAGGAAGACGTTCAGGATGGGGTTGCCGTCGTCATTCGAGCTGGCCTTGCTGTCGATGTTGAACAGCACCACGTGGGCAGGTTCACGAACGGCCTTGTTAATGTCTGCCCGGATAGAGCCGTCTACCAGCTTTTGCTCATCAAAAAAATCAGCGGCTCGCTTGGCTTGTCCGTTGGCATCAAACGCTTCTTTATTTTCCAGCAGATAAGAGAGCGTTTTCAAAAAATGCGATTTACCTGAACCAAAGAAGCCACTCACCCAAACGCCCACGCGGTTGGCGATGGAGGGGTCATCTAAAGGGGTGGTGTAAGATTCAAAAAAAGCGCGAAAGTGCTTTTCTAACTCGTTGGTGACGACATACTCATCCAGCTCTTGGTAGATGGTTTCCTGGTCACGCTGGTCGGCTTTGACCACGCCGTTGATTGACCGGCTAAGCGGTTTGAGGAAGAGCTCTTGAATGTGCATATCTGTCCTGTAAATGTTTAAACCCTGGGTGTTTCAGGCTGAGAGGTAAAGCGATATCAAAGACCACTACTCACCAAGCGAACGTAATAGACGGCATGACGTCATCTGTTGCGCTAGGGAACAAGCGCAAACGCACGGTAGTAGTTATTGCTTTTGATCTGCTTAAACAGCGACATCGTTTGCCCGTCGTAACGGCCTGGGTAGAAGAGCACCAATGGTTTATGGCCAAGCGGCCCGTGTAGAGCATTTAGCAAGCTGTGCGCACGCACCATGGGCCATAGGCTGCCGACACCGGTGAGCAAGACGATATCAGGCTCGTGCGACAAAGAGTGTCGGATGAGGTACGGGGCGAATTTGTCCATGTGCAGCGGCCCACGCAGCGCCTTCAGCAGTGCTGCATCGCCTTTGCTTTTTTGCATGGCAATGGCTTTGTCTAGGAAGCCGCGCTCGGCCAGGTAATCCTTTAGCACTTCCAGCAGATTGACCTGCGCTATTTTAATGTCGGGGTGCTGGCGTGCCATTAACGAGGGGAGGAAATTCAAGTAGGCACGCACCTGGAGTTCATGTTCAGGGGCGTAATCAAAAATCCAAAAGCCAATTTCGTTACCCAGCCCCTGGCCCGCTAAAAAATCGGGCCGAGTGATTTTCTCAGCGACTTGGTTCAACCGTGCCCGTAGCTGATCATCCTCGTAGTGGCTAAAACCGCTGGGGGGTGGGTAGTGATTGCTCTGTGACATGCGGATGCGTCCCTGTGTCTAGCATGTTTGATGCAAAGCTTTTTCTAATACAGAAAGCTGATTGGGTAAGACTATGCCGCTAGACACCTGTGTTGCAAGGTCTACTTAGTCGTGTTTTGACGTGAGCACGGTTTTAAAGAAAAGAACGAGGTTAAGAAGGCAACATGAATATTACCGCAGCCGGCGACAACATGTTTGTAGTCGTTCGTGCTGGTAGGTTTCAAGCAAGCTTTTTACTTCTGGCCGCAGCAGCAAGGGCTGTAACTTGCGCGAGCGACTGGATGCCAATACGCCGACGTCGGCCAACATACGGTACACCACCTGCCCCATTTTACGTCTAGAGCTTTCCGCCCACCCTGCTATTGCTTCATCGCGGTGGGCACGCTCAGCTAAAAACTCATCCCATTGGTAGGCCTGGAGCGCCTCCGCCTGAGTTAAAAATGCATCAGTGACGACACTTTCAAGAAATTCAACGAGCAACAGATTACGCGCCATAGTTGCACAGAAAGACACCTGCGTGGCGACCTGGTCGTCGCCATCGCGCAGCGCTTGCCAAAACGGTGGCTCCAGCTTCTCTAAGCGCTTACGAATAGCTTGCCCAGCACGTTTAGCAGTAGCGGGACGGTTCTTCTGGAGGCGGTTATCAATGATGATTGCCTGGTGCCACTGCTCTTCATCGGCATCAGACAGCAGCAAATCGGCAACGGCACGGCTTTCGCGCACCATCAGTCCACCGCCGATCAGGTCAGAATTGTAGCTGAAAGAAGTCAAAAGGTGCTCATCAAGGTCAATTACGTTGGAGTTGCAGGCGGCTGATCAGTAACGAGATCAGCTTTCGCTAGGCGCACTGCCCTTTTTAAGCTGTTCCAACAAGCGTTGGCGTTCTGCAGGGTCGAGTTTATCTAACTCAAGGATCAATTCTGCCACGGTATCGTCTTCGCAGAAAAAATAGGGAATCGGCACCTCTAGTGCCTCTGAAAGCCTCTTCAGCAACTGGAAATTGGGCGCATGCTGCCCCTTTTCATACTGCGTCATACGCGCACTCGCCAAATTCGGCTCCATGCCGAGGTATTCACCCAACTGCCTTTGTGTCATACCCGCTGCTTGCCTGGCGGCTCTCAAGCGATCTGGAAGCGGACTGTCCATGAAAACACCATCGCTACTTGGAAAGCCGTTAGGCTAGCGCAAGATGACACAAAAATATGCTAAGAGATTCTTAGCAAGAATGCAATAATGTTTTGAAAGTGCTATCATTTTGATTTAACAAAAGGAAATTTTTTCGGTAATTTGCTAATTTTTAGAAAATAATTCTCTAGTCGAAATTTTCCGACCAAACTGAGTCCCTATAAAAGTCTCAGACTCAACCGATGAGTAGCGATTATAAGATGCATATCGAGATACTTCGCTCAGTGGGACATCATCAATAGGCAGCTTGAATGGATTATCTTTATCAAAAAAAACGTTATCCAAAACATCAACAAAATGCTGCTTATGAACAGTATTATCTCCCTGCGACAAGGCTAAAAAAAGAACCTCATCGAGAATGTGTTTGATTTTTCTTACCTCACCTCGCGTTGCAGAAAAAAGTGGAAAGAGTATCTCATCACTATGAAGTGGCGGCGGTTCATGAAAGCCCATCCTTAGCGCCAAGCCTTTTAAAAATCTAACAAACTCTACACGATCGCTTTGTTTAAAAATTTTAAAATACGGCAGTTCAATTGAACACATTAATCGTGAGGCCCATTGAGGCTCGTTAGATATTTCAGAAGCCCAGGGCATACCTACTAAAACGATAGGTATACAAGCCTGCTCGCTGATCAACTTAAGTCTATTGGCAACACGTTGACGATCTTCAACCGACTTAAACTCTATTAGCTCTTGAAACTCATTGATGATAATTATTTGTGTTTTGCATTTCTTTAATACTTTGACTAATGCTTCTGCTAAACCCGTTTCACGACGACTACCTCTTCTTGCTTCCGAGCCAAAATGCCCCAAATCGCTCAACAATTGAATCATCATTTTTTCAACATCAGGCTTGCTTGGTATGCGCGAAACGAGTACTGGCTTTACTAGAACATCGCCCTCTCTGTAGCTTGGAAATGCCGAATAAAACTCATTGATTAATTTACTTTTACCAGTCCCTGTATCTCCTAACAGCAACATACACTGCTGCTCTCCGCCTAATAATTGATTATTCTTCAATCGATTCAAAGAACTCATCGCCTGTATTAAAGCTGCATGTTGGACAAAACAGTTTCTAAAACCAATTAACTGACTACATTTAGCTTCAGACAGTATGTTGCTCATTAATAAGGCTCCACATCATCAGCAATATCGTGCCAATCATCAATAAACTCAATTTTCTTTGAATCCGTTAAGCCGCCTCCTGAAGAATCATACATAGCGTTATCTCTACTTTTCATGTCACGATGCACACTTTCAAAAGTCACATCACTCTCACTATCCACGCCTATGAAAGCAGCAACGCTTTTCATTCCTTTTAGGCTACTTCTCTTCTTGACTAAAGCATTTTCCCTTATATCATCCATTCTCTCGCTGAGCTTCATATTTGCAAGGGCAAGCCCCTCATGATCGGTATTAATTTCGATATGATTATTCCACAACCTTCTCATAACTTGGTACTGGAAAATAGAGACACCATCTAACTGAAACTCCTGGCTAGTAGCATTAACTTTGACATACTTCTCCAAACTAGGTAAGAATACATACACAAAAGAAACATCAGACGGGTCTCGCTTAACACAAAGCTTATGTTTTTTCTGACCGGGGGGCGGTGGGTGATGTTTTCTGAACTCCACCAACATTTCGCTGCTATAGCTGATATGATCCACTTCTATACCAATTGGTCGTAAATCGCGATAGACGGTAGGAAAACTTTCGATTTTAAATCTTTGTTTTTCAGCACCTTGGTAAACAACCGGTGGAAAATTTTGACACCCAATCTGCCAAGATAAAGCAGGTATATTGGTTCTACGTTTATTTGGCTGCTGATTATAAATATCTACAACCCATATATGAAGCAGATGTAAAAACCTGGAAAATGGTAATAACGCATCTTTCTCGGGCTCATAACCTTCTAAATCTTTTGCACTTGAGAAAGTTTTTCCCGGTATCTGATGAATAAACTCTGTATTGTAGGTGTTAAATATTCTCTCGACTAAAGGTTTCTTCCACGGTTTTCCAACTGGATTGTACTCAACGCTCATTCCTATTGAGGCAGAAAATCTCTCAAGATCTTTCGACCAAAACTCTGCGCCGTTATCAACGACAAGTGTTTCAATACGTCCTTGACATGGCCAATCTTTTTCGATGTCTGGATATTTTTCCAACAAGTCTTTTTTATCCAAGCACGCATTTAATACTGCACACCTTACAGAATTATAGCTTGGCCCTCTAAAGCTTAAATAAAAACCCACGATACATTTACTAAATGTATCAATCAAGACAGTTATAAATGGCCTTCCAATAGGTGTGTTCAAGGTATCATCAAGCAAGATCAAATCAAGAGCAGTATGATCAATTTCAACACGCTCCATCACTCTAGTAGATTTTGTAAAACTATTGACCAATCGATATTTTTTATCCGCATATCGCTTGCCATAACGCTTCAAGTCACAAATATAAGGTGGAAGCTTTTTAACTCTATCGTAAAAGGCACTTCGCCCAACCGCTTCAAACTGATCATCTGGATTTTCATTATTATGGACTAATATTAAATCCTTATAAAACTGATAAGTGGTCGCAACAGACCCCCTCACGCGTGTAAGATATTTCTTTTCGATTGCGTCCCAAAAGAAAGTGTCTTTTGAGAAAGAATTAAAATCACAAAAATTATTTTTTATCGCTCTTCTATCAACCAAGCAAAGCAAATTTTTATCGACACGATACTTTGCATTCCATCTAGCTACGCTTTGCCACCCAGGCTTTTTGTCTATAACACCTTCATTATATAATTCATAGATAATTGGCTCTACGTTCTTCTTCGTCCAGCCACCGTTAAGCCTCTTATTGACCAATTTTACTACTTTATACTTGAACAAAGCTTTATCGGCACACTCCTCATCAAGATCATCTATTGTAATGAATGCGACATCCTCAATTTCATCGCGGCTTTTTTTACACGCTGTATACGAGAAACCTATACCTGCTAAAGACTCATCAAAAAAAGGATCCTCCAACATAAGTCACCTCATGCCCAAAGAAGCAAATCGTCACCAATTTCTTTTTCTAATATATTGGCCTTTAATTTCCCAGAGGCTATTAACGAAACCAGTGAGCGAATAACTCTAGGGCGGAAACCAATATCATATAGAGCACAAATTTCATGCAAGAAAATCGGAGAGTGCGCTTTCACAAGGCCATAAACACTATCATACAACTCGCAATGGCTTTGAAAACCAGCGTAACGATGTAGCAACTTATAATTATTCAAGATTGGATACTTTCTGATTTGAAGCTCAGTTACTAAGCTCAGCTCGAAACCCAACTGACAGGCTGCTTCTTTTTTTGCCTGGAATTTATGAACAAATTCTGGATGGAGGGTTTTACTATGGGGCTTGATCTCAATAAAGGCTATTTTTTGATTATTATTTATTATCTTAAAATCAGGAGTATAGGGGTTAGTTTTCCCATGAATCGAGTAAGTGAAACCCATAGGCTGGGCAATGAAGGACTTAACGTGGGGAGAGTATTCAAAGTGGTAGCAGGCATCAAACTCAAGGGAAGACTCTACAGTGTGCGCAGTAGCAGTTTTGAAGCTAGCAAATTTATAGAGGTTCTTTACACGGGAATGACGGAGCTTACGCCTGTACATGACAGCACCCCATTTCGTAGGTTTACTACAAAAATAGGCTATGTCACGAGAAACCGCAAATTATGTCATTTTAACCGGAATTTATGTCAAAACAGACCGGAAACGACAGCAGAAATGGAGGCGGCCCCAAAAGCCACATCCCGGCACACGCAGCCACCACTACCGTTGCTCCCTTCCGGGCCTGGCGGGGTTCGCAGTTTAGCGTTGCGGGAGGACCTAAGGGGCCACCATGGCAATACACATGAACTAAACGTGTACTGCGGCGCTGATTTTGGTGGCTACGCCCTGATTTGAACAGGGGACCCCATCATTATGAGTGATGTGCTCTAACCAGCTGAGCTACGTAGCCTTTCCGACATCAGCGGGTGCAGATTATGCCTATTCTCGATGCAAAAGGCAAGCCGCAAACAGGCTTGCCTTTGAATTGGCTGATAACCTGCTTATAGCGCAGCCTGAACCGCTGGCAGAGCTGGCTCACCCTCCAGAGTCGTCACGCCTTCAAGCCACGCCTCCAATAAATCGTGATTTTCTTTTAAATAGCGATTGGCGGCAGCGCGAGGATCAACGCCATCATCCATAATCGAACTCATTAACTGATTTTCCATTTCCAGCGTAAAGGTCATATTGCCAAGTAGCGTACCTACGTTCGGGCACGCTTCGACAAACCCGGCGCGTGTATTGGTGTGCACCGTGGCGCCCCCCAGTTCAGGCCCAAAGTAGTCATCCGCGCCTGATAAGTAGGCCATATCAAAATTGGTATTCATGGGATGCGGCTCCCACCCCAAGAAGACCATCCACTCTTCATTGGGAACCCGCGTAGTAAGCTCAGAAAGCATGCCCGCTTCACTGGAATCCACGACCTGCCAATCGCCCAGCTCGTAAGCGTTATCATCAATCATCTGCTGAATAAGCTCGTTGCCATCGTTACCAGCCTCAATGCCATGTACGCGATGTTTAAATTGATCAGCGTGGGCCGCTAAATCATTCACCGAGGTTACCCCTGCATCATACACGTACTGCGGAACGGCCAGCGTGTATTTAGCGCCTTTAAGATTGGCAACCAGACGTTCAACATCGCCACTTTCAATATACGGGTCACTGATGGACGCCATAGAGGGCATCCAATTACCTAGAAAGACATCAAAATCATTATTGCGCATGCCCGCATATGCAATCGGGACGGACACCGTATCGACTCTGGGCTCATAGCCCAGCGCCTCTAACACTTCACTTGCCAAAGCAGTGGTTGCGGTAATATCGGTCCAGCCAACTTCTGCAAAACGTACGCGCGAACAGTCATCCGCCTGAGCCATCGCCGGTACGGCAGTTCCCATTAGTAGCGCGCTTAAACCGCAAAAATAGACGTGTTTCATTACCACTCCCCTTCTACTTGTTTAAATGGACATATTGCTTAAATGTGCAGGTTTTTTCTTTAAACGCCAGTTCCATGTAGCATGTGTATTTTTATTGATTGAACGATCAATAAAAAAAGCTAAGATAGACAGGTAATCATGCCTAATCCTAGGTTGCAAGGTGGGCATTCAACGTCATTAGGAGATCGCTGTGCCCAAGGTGGGAATGGAACCGATACGCCGCCAGCAGTTAATTCATGCCACCATGGCGGCCATCGACGAGGTGGGATTAGCAGAAGCGACCATTATGCGGATTGCACGCCACGCGGGCGTTTCTGCGGGGATTATCAGCCATTATTTTGGCGGTAAGGATGGTCTGCTGGAAGCCACCATGCGTCAGATTCTGTCCGATCTGTCTGAAGCCGTTTCAGTGCGCCGTATGGCGTTGAATGATGACTCGCCCAGGGCGCACATTGGCGCCATTATTGAAGGCAACTTCGACCGCACCCAGGTGACCGGCCCTGCCGCCAAAACCTGGCTCGCCTTTTGGGCCAGCAGCATGCATAAGCCCATGCTTCAACGCCTGCAGCACGTCAATGATCGGCGCCTGTACGCCAATTTATGCCATCAGTTTCGCCGAGTGTTACCTCATGCCGAAGCCCGAAAGGCCGCCCGCGGGCTAGCCGCGATGGTTGATGGCTTATGGCTGCGCGGTGCTTTAACGCCCGAAGGTCTTGATGCCGATGAAGCTCGCTACCTTGCCTATCACTACCTTGATCAACTGCTAGCGCATCACGGATGCCAGCATGTTGCATCCGATCACTAAGCTTACCAAGGAAACCAACATGGCCGCTCAAGACGTACAGCCTCTGTATATTAATGGTCGCCCGTTCACCGCTACCTCTGGCAATACCTTTACCGTTACCAATCCTTATGACGGCAGCCTGCTGGCAACGATTGGCCAAGCAAGCCAACAGGATGTTGACGCGGCAGTAAAAGCCGCGCAAAACGGCCAACGTGAATGGGCCGCCATGACCGGCATGGAGCGCTCGCGTATTTTGCGACAGGCCGTTGCCCTGCTCCGCGAGCGCAATGATGAACTGGCGGAGCTTGAAACCCGCAATACCGGTAAGCCAATTAGCGAAACGGCCAGCGTTGATATCGTGACTGGCGCTGATGCGCTGGAGTACTACGCAGGTTTGGCGCCCGCCATTGAAGGTAGCCAAATCCCGCTGCGCGACAGCTCGTTTGTGTATACCCGCCGCGAGCCGCTGGGTGTTATTGGCGCTATCGGCGCCTGGAACTACCCGATTCAGATCGCCTGTTGGAAAGCCGCCCCTGCGCTGGCGGCAGGTAATGCGGTGGTGTTTAAACCCAGCGAAGTCACACCGCTGAGCGCGATCAAACTCGCCGAGATTTTTACCGAAGCAGGCCTGCCCGATGGCGTGTTTAACGTAGTGCAAGGCGATGGCCGTGTGGGCGCGATGCTGACAGGGCATTCAGACATTGCCAAAGTGTCATTTACCGGCGAAGCAGGTACCGGCAAGAAAGTCATGGCCGCAGCGGCAAGCTCCACGCTTAAAGACGTGACGATGGAACTGGGCGGCAAATCACCGCTGATCGTCTTTGCCGATGCAGATCTTGATCGCGCCGCCGATGCAGCCATGATGGCCAATTTCTACTCCAGCGGCCAAATTTGCACCAACGGTACGCGCGTATTTATCGAGCGCAGTGTTAAAGATGCGTTTGAAGCCAAGCTGACGGAGCGCGTCAAGCGCATCAAAGCGGGCGACCCGATGGATCCCAGTGTGAACTTCGGCCCGCTGGTCAGTTTTGAGCATCAGGAGAAGGTGCTTTCCTACATTGCGCTGGGCAAACAGCAAGGCGCGCGCGTATTGGTCGGGGGTGAAGACTGGACGAATGGCCACTGGGCTAACGGCGCCTGGGCGGCCCCTACAGTATTTACCGATTGCACCGACGATATGCGCATTGTGAAGGAAGAAATTTTTGGGCCAGTCATGTCGGTGCTGGCCTTTGATGACGAGGCCGAAGTGATCCGCCGCGCCAACGATACTCAATATGGCCTGGCGGCCGGCGTATTTAGCGAAAGTTTAAACTGCGCCCACCGCGTTATTCATCAGCTGGAAGCAGGTATTTGCTGGATCAATACGTGGGGTGAATCGCCTTCAGAAATGCCGGTGGGCGGTTATAAAGAGTCGGGTATTGGTCGTGAAAACGGTATCGAGACGCTTAACCACTATACCCAGACCAAGTCGATACAAATCGAGATGGGCCCCTTTGAGTCGGTGTTTTAAAGCGAAGCAGCAGGCACGCAGATTATCCAACTCTCTATCAAGGGGAAACCATGTCGCAATCGCATGAATTCGACTACATCATTATCGGCGCTGGCTCAGCGGGGAACGTACTGGCCACGCGTCTAACCGAAGATAACGATTTCAGCGTTTTGCTATTGGAAGCCGGTGGTCCGGACTATCGGCTCGATTTTCGTACCCAAATGCCAGCAGCACTTGCCTTTCCACTCCAGGGAAAGCGCTACAACTGGGCGTTTGAAACCGACCCGGAGCCCTATATGGATGGCCGCCGGATGGAGTGTGGCCGGGGCAAAGGATTGGGCGGATCTTCACTGATCAACGGCATGTGCTACATCCGCGGCAACGCGCTGGATTACGATAGCTGGGCCAAGCAGCCCGGCCTGGAAGATTGGAACTACTTAAGCTGTCTACCCTACTTTAAAAAATCGGAAACCCGTGACATTGGCCCGAACGATTACCACGGTGGCGACGGCCCGGTCAGCGTTACCACACCCAAAGACGGTAACAATCCGCTTTATCGAACCTTTATTGAAGCAGGCAAACAGGCAGGCTACCCCGAGACACAGGACGTTAACGGCTACCAGCAGGAGGGCTTTGGCCCTATGGATCGATTCGTTACGCCCAAGGGGCGGCGCGCCTCCACGGCAAGGGGCTATCTGGATATCGCCAAACAGCGCACCAACCTGACCATTAAAACCCATGCCGTTACCGATGTGATTACGTTTGACGGTAAACGCGCGGTGGGCGTGCGCTATGAGCGCAAAGGGAAAGCACAGACAGCTCGTGCCCGGCGAGAAGTACTGCTGTGCGGCGGCGCCATTGCCTCACCGCAAATTCTGCAGCGCTCAGGCGTAGGCAATCCCGAGCTGCTCGAGTCGTTAGGTATTGAGGTAGTTCATGCGCTGCCAGGGGTAGGTGAAAATCTTCAAGATCATTTGGAGATGTACATACAATACGAGTGTAAAGAGCCCATTTCGCTCTACCCTGCCCTTAAATGGCACAACCAGCCCATGATAGGCGCCGAGTGGCTATTCAAAGGAACGGGGATTGGTGCCAGCAACCAATTTGAAGCGTGTGCGTTTATCCGCAGCCGTGATGAAGAAGAGTGGCCTAATCTGCAGTACCACTTTTTACCCATCGCGATTAGCTATAACGGTAAAAGCGCTGTTCAAACCCATGGATTTCAGGCCCACGTGGGCTCCATGCGCTCTGAAAGCCGCGGGCGCATTAAGCTAACCTCTAAAGATCCCCACGCCGCGCCCAGCATTTTGTTTAATTACATGTCCAAGGCCAAAGACTGGCAAGAGTTTCGCGACGCGATTCGCCTGACCCGCGAGATTATCGCCCAGCCGGCGTTCGATCGATATCGAGGCCGCGAGGTTGCCCCCGGCGGTAAGGTACACACCGACGAAGCGCTTGATGAGTTCGTCAAACAGCATGCTGAAACGGCGTATCACCCTTGTGGCAGCTGCCGAATGGGCGAGGACGTGCTTTCGGTAACGGATAGCCAGGGCCGGGTACACGGCTTGGAAGGACTACGCGTAGTCGATGCCTCGCTGTTCCCGATAATTCCCACCGGCAACCTGAACGCGCCGACGATCATGCTCGCCGAAAAGATCGCTGACCGCATCCGCGGCCGCGAGCCGTTGCCAGCCGCCCAGGTCGATTACCATATCGCCAACGGCACACCGGCCAAACGGGTATAAATGGCGTTTAAAAACGTACTGAAAAAATAGCGCTTAAAGAAGGTGGATTACTTCACAAAACGCCACGGCTTACGGCCGTGGCATTTTTTTACTAGGCTACTATTAATAAATGTGACTTGTATTAATGCAGTGTGGCTTGCGCTGAACGGCGCTGGTCTGCCAATATTCAAACATCTGTTCGAATACACCTCACGCTTATGCCCTACTCAGCTGGTTAACGCGATAGACTGAGCAACGATAATAATCGGACAGCGCCTAATAATACATGGAGACGTTCTATGCTCACCCTACTACTTGTAATTCTTGCCGTGGTTGGCCTGCTAATAATCATGCGGCGCGAAGCAGGCGCTTCGGCGGCACTCACGCTGCTTGGCATACTGGGGTTGGTTGGCCTGCTGGTTGATGCCACGTTTATCGGCGTGGTGCTGCTTATCGGCGCCATTGCCGTTGCAGCGGCTGGCCTGCCCGCACTACGCAAACAGTGGCTCACGCCGCGTGTGTTTAATATCTTTAAGAAAGTAGCCCCCAAAGTTTCGGATACCGAGCGTACGGCGCTTGAAGCGGGGAGCGTCTCCTGGGATGGCGAGCTGTTTTCAGGCAAGCCCCAGTGGAGCAAGCTACTCAGCTATACAGATGAGGGCTTGCGCGAAGACGAACAAGCCTTTCTGGACATCCAGTGTGCCAAAGCGGCCGGTATGTGTAACGCCTGGGATATCGCCCAGGAGCGTGCTGACTTGCCTCAGCAGCTATGGGACTACCTGAAAAAAGAAGGCTTCTTCGGGATGATTATTCCCAAGGAGTACGGTGGTCTGGGCTTCTCGGCTAAAGCGCAGTCCATGGCGCTGCAGAAGCTCTCCGCCAATGAGACACTGATGGTTACCGTCGGCGTCCCCAACTCGCTCGGCCCGGGCGAGTTGCTGCTCAAGTACGGTACCGAAGAACAGAAAAACCACTACCTGCCTCGCCTGGCCGACGGCCGTGAAATCCCCTGCTTTGGCCTGACCGGCCCGCGCGCCGGCTCCGATGCCACGTCGCTTCCTGACGTTGGCGTGGTATGCAAAGAAGTCATCGATGGCAAGGAAGTACTTGGCCTTCGCTTAACGTTCGAAAAACGCTGGATTACCCTGGCACCCATTGCCACCGTGGTTGGCTTGGCCTTCCGTTTATTCGACCCTGAAAAGCTTCTGGGCAATGAAGAAGACCGCGGCATTACCCTTGCCTTAATTCCGCGCGATACCCAAGGTATGGAGATTGGCCGCCGTCACCACCCGATCGGCAGCCCGTTTATGAATGGCCCGATTAAAGGCGTGGATGTCTTTGTACCGCTGGATACCATCATCGGCGGCGAAGATATGATTGGCCAGGGCTGGCGTATGCTGGTGGAGTGCTTATCCATCGGCCGCTGTATCACCCTGCCCTCCGGCGCTACCGGTACCGCCCGTTATGCACTGGGCTGGAGCGGTGGTTTTACCCGCGTTCGCCGCCAGTTCAACGTGCCTGTGGCCGAAATGGAAGGTGTTCAAGAGCCGTTAGCCCGTATGGCCGCTCTGGCCTATATCTCTCAGGCAACGGTTTATCAAACGGCTAACCTGATTGATCATGGTGAAAAACCTGCGGTTCCCTCGGCTATTCTCAAAAGCCAGCTGACCGAATTCCAGCGCGTGCTATTAAGCGACGCGATGGATGTGCATGGCGGCAAAGCGGTTACCCTCGGCCCGCGTAACTATTTAGGTATTGGCTATAGTGCCAACCCGGTTGCGATTACCGTGGAAGGCGCCAACATCATGACGCGCAACCTGATGATCTTTGGTCAAGGCGCGATTCGCTGCCATCCCTACGTGCTGGATGAGCTAGCCGCCAAAGACGCCAATGATATCAAGGCATTTGATAAAGCCTTCTTTAGCCATGCGGGCCTTATTTTCGGTAACGCTGCGCGTGCGTTCACCATGGGGCTGGGGTTTGGTAAGGAAAGCGTGCCGTTTGACGGGCCAGCCGCTGCGTATGCGCAAGACATTGCACGCCTATCCGCCGGATTTGGCCTATGTGCCGACGCCGCCATGGCAAGCCTTGGCTCAGCGCTGAAAAAGCGCGAAATGCTTTCAGCCCGTTTGGGTGATGTGCTCTCAAACCTTTACTTAGCCTCCATGGTGCTTAAGCAGTGGCAGGCAGGTGAAAAAGTAGAAGGTGAAGACGCTCTGCTCCACTACAGCTGCCGCTTTCTGCTACACCGCGCCGAACAAGCCTTTGTTGAGATTTTCGACAACCTGCCTAACCGGGCATTAGGCCGTGTACTTAATGCGATAGTGATGCCTACCGGTCGTCGTTGGGATAAACCCCATGATGATTTAGCTCGCGACATCGCCAAGCGTGTTTCTACCCATAGCGCGCTGCGCACCAAGCTGCTTCAAAACACCTGGGATGCCGATGACGGTGAACAGCCTAACCCGCTGGCCCGCTACAACGCTCTACTGGTCGACTATGACCGTGCTGAAGCGATCTATCGTACGGTTAACAAGGCCTATGCCAAGGGTGAGCTGCCACAGACGGCGCTTCACCCAGAAGCGCGGGTTGAAGTCGCCTTTGAAAAAGGGCTGATCAGCGAAGAAGAAACTGTCTTTATGCGTGAATTCGAAACCCAGGTACTTGAGATGTTGACGGTGGACGACTTTGCCTACGATGCGTTTGCTATCAATAAAGACACCCTCATTGATCACAACGCTAAAAAGGCGGCTCCCATTCACCAACAGCAGACAGAAAACGCTAAATAAGCATTGGTGTCCAAATAAGCACTGAATCTCACGTAACAGCCCTTAACCGGCTCCATTATGGAGCCGGTTTTTTAATCTTTATCTACGCCTAAAAGCGTATCCCAATTACCCAAAAACGCATTGCGAGTTCACAAACGGTCAACTAGCCTTTCGGAAACGAAAGCAAAAAACCTAATAACCAACGCCGTTTAATCAATTTTCAACAGCACGCACGATCTAATGATCATCCCCAATTGATCATCTCCAATAACAATGACGCTTGCGAGATCGGCATGTCCTTACATTTGCAAAAGGTTGATCACATCGTTAACGGTGTGGCGCACATCAGTGAAATAGACTTAGCCCTTGAACCGGGCTCCTTCAATGTGCTCTTGGGCCGTACGCTAGCGGGTAAAACTACGCTTATGCGTCTTATGGCAGGGCTTGAGCCCCCTACTCAAGGAAAGATCATCCTGGATGGCAAAGACGTGACCAACGTCTCCGTGCGCAAGCGCAATGTTTCCATGGTGTATCAGCAGTTTATCAACTACCCCAGCCTCACCGTTTACGACAACATTGCCTCTCCGCTCAAGCTTGCCAAACATCCTAAAAGCGAAATTGACAAGCGGGTGGGCGAAATAGCCGAGATGCTGCATATCGAACACCTGCTTAACCGCTACCCTGAAGAGCTTTCCGGCGGCCAGCAGCAGCGCACCGCCATGGGGCGAGCGTTGGTCAAGGATGCCGATCTAATCCTGTTCGATGAACCGCTGGTCAATCTTGACTACAAGCTGCGTGAAGAACTGCGTGACGAACTGCGCGAACTGTTCAAGGCGCGCAACTGTATTGCGGTATACGCCACGACCGAACCCAACGAGGTGCTGGCGCTGGGCGGCAACACGGCGGTGCTGCACGAAGGCAAGCTGCTTCAGTACGGCCCTACCGAACAGGTCTACCGTGAGCCCAACGGCCGCTTTAGCGCCGAGATGTTTTCTGAGCCGCCCATTAACATTGTGCCCGGCCAGCTTACCGATACCGAAATCACCTTTGATCAAACGCTGCATTTTCCCTGCGATGACAATCTCAAACGCCTTGAACCGGGTGATTACGACTTTGGTGTGCGCGCGTCCCACCTCACCCTGGTGCCACAAAGCGCCGATGATCTGGCGCTGGATGTGCATGTAGACGTTGCCGAAATCAGTGGTTCAGAAACCTTTCTGCATGTTCACCACGAGTGCTTTCCGCTGGTACTTCATCTGGCAGGCATCCACCAATACAGCGTCAATGAGCCGCTGAAAGTCTACTTCCCTACCCATCAACTTTACGCCTTCAACAAACAGGGTCATACGGTTCACACGCCTGCGCGTCAGGGAGGAGCTGCCCATGGCTGAAATCACCCTTAAAGGCCTCGCACACTCCTATGAAAAAACGCCCACCCATGCAGCGGACTATGCCATTCGGCAGATGGACCACGTATGGCACCAGGGTGGCGCCTATGCGCTGTTAGGGCCCTCAGGGTGTGGTAAGTCAACGCTGCTCAATATTATTTCAGGGCTGCTTGAACCCTCTGAGGGTGACGTGCTGTTTGACGGCCAACGGGTAAATGAGCTGCCCCCTGAAGAGCGCAACATTGCCCAGGTGTTCCAGTTCCCGGTGATCTACGACACCATGACGGTGTTCGACAACCTCGCCTTTCCGCTGCGTAACATGAACACCCCCGAGCATCGCGTGAAACCCAAGGTGCTCGAAGTCGCCGATATTCTGGGCCTTACCCCGCTGTTAAAACGTAAAGCCAAGAACCTGACTGCCGATGAGAAGCAGAAGGTTTCCATGGGACGTGGTCTGGTGCGCGATGATGTAACGGCCATTTTGTTTGATGAGCCGCTGACCGTGATCGACCCGCAGTTGAAGTGGAAGCTGCGCCGCAAGCTCAAGGAGATTCACGAACGCTTCAATATCACCATGATCTACGTGACCCACGACCAGCTCGAAGCCTCTACTTTCGCAGATAAAATTGCCGTGATGTACGAGGGGCAGGTGGTTCAGTTCGGCACCCCGCGAGAGCTGTTTGAGCGTCCCGCGCATACCTTTGTAGGCTATTTCATTGGCAGCCCCGGCATGAACTTCCTGGCAGTAAAATATCAAGGCGGTCAGGTAATGTTCGGCTCACAGCCCCTACCGGTCAGCGCGCCGCTCAAGCACGCTATCGCCAGCGCGAACGCCAGCAATATCAAGCTGGGTATCCGCCCGGAATTCATCACTATCAGCTCCCACCAGACGACCGAAGGCATACCCATAGAGGTGACCAGCTTGCAGGATCTTGGCACCTACTCCCTGTTGACCTTCAGACTCAACGGGCAATCCTTCAAGGCACGCCTGCCCGAAGGCCACCCGCCGGTTGGTGAAACGGCGTTCGCGCACTTCGATAATGCCCATGTTGCGCTGTATATCGATGAATATCGGGTGGAGGCTGAGCATGAATAACAAAGTACCCAATAATAAAGCCTGGCTGCTGGTGCTTCCCATGCTGGTACTGGTGGCGTTCTCCGCCATCATCCCGCTGATGACCGTGGTCAACTACTCGGTGCAGGATGTGCTTGGCCCCAACGCGAGATTTTTTACCGGCACCGAGTGGTTTGAAAGCATGCTCAATGACAGTGCTCTTCAAGCAGCATTTCTTCGCCAGATTTCCTTCTCGCTGATTATTCTCGCCATTCAGATTCCGCTGGGAATCGGCATTGCGTTGATCATGCCCAAACGCGGCTGGCAGGCCTCAGCGGTACTGATCTTGATTACCCTGCCGTTGCTCATCCCTTGGAATGTGGTGGGCAGTATCTGGCAAATCTTTACCCGGGGAGATATCGGCTTGATGGGCTGGGGTCTGCGCGAGCTGGGCGTTGACTACAATATCACCCGCAACGCGGGCGATGCCTGGGTGACAATCGTGCTGATGGACGTCTGGCACTGGACGCCGCTGGTCGCGATGCTCTGCTACAGCGGCCTGCGCTCGATTCCTGAAGCTTACTACCAGGCCGCACGCATTGACCGCGCCTCCAAATGGGCCGTGTTCCGCTATATCCAGTTGCCCAAGCTGACCAATGTCCTGGTGATTGCCGTACTGCTGCGCTTCATGCACTCGTTCATGATTTACGCCGAGCCCTTTGTACTGACCGGCGGCGGGCCGGGCAGCGCCACCACGTTCCTGAGCCAGTCACTGACGACCATGGCGGTCGGACAGCAGGATCTGGGCCCTTCGGCGGCATTTTCGCTGATCTATTTTCTGGTCATTCTGCTGGTGAGCTGGGTGTTCTATACCACCATCATGCACATGCAGAAAGACAAGCACCCGCACGGAGGTGCCTAGCATGAGCTACCAACTCGAAAACACTCAGCGCGGCGAAAAGTACACCACCATTTTCAGCAAGGTAACGCCCGCCCAGCGGCGTAACCGCAACGCCCGCTCGCGTTGGCGTGCCAACTGCCTGCTTGGCCTCTATCTGATATTGATGATTCTGCCCATCTATTGGCTGATCAATATGTCGCTGCAGACCAATAGCGAAATTCTCGGCTCAATGACCCTGTGGCCACAAAACCTTACCTTCGATAACTATATCGGCATCTTTACCAATTCGAGCTGGTACATGGGCTACGTCAACTCGATGCTCTACGTGGCGATGAACATGCTCATCACTATCTGCGTAGCGCTGCCGGCCGCTTATGCCTTTAGCCGCTTCACCTTCATTGGCGACAAGCATCTGTTTTTCTGGCTGCTGACCAACCTGATGGCCCCACCTGCGGTATTCTTGCTGCCCTACTTTCAGCTCTACTATTCGGTCGGCCTGTTCGATACCCATATTGCCGTGGCGCTGGCCCACTGCCTGTTCAATATCCCGCTGGCGATCTGGATTCTTGAAGGCTTCATGAGCAGTGTGCCCAAAGAGATTGATGAAACGGCCTATATCGATGGCTACAGCTTTCCGCGCTTTTTCGTCAAGGTTTTCATCCCCATGATCCGCTCGGGTATCGGCGTCACGCTGTTCTTCCTGTTCATGTTCTCTTGGGTGGAGCTTCTACTGGCCCGTACGCTAACCGCGACCAGTGCCCAGCCTATCGGCATGATCATGACACGCACGTCTACCGCCTCCGGCATTGACTGGGGCACCCTGGCCGCCGCCGGGGTTCTCACCATTATCCCCGGCATTCTGGTCGTCTACTTCGTTCGTAATCATATCGCCAAGGGCTTTGCCCTGGGCCGTACCTGAGGAGATTCGCCATGTCCTGGATGGTATGGACCATGCCCACCGCCATATTCTTTTCGTCCATTGCGGCCATGCTGGCAGGGATGACGATATGGGAGATTCTGTCACCCACCATAGAGCGCAAAGGTTTCTTGCCCATTTCCACCACGCGCGGGGATAGGCTGTTTATCGGTCTGCTCACTGCTGCGTTTATCCATCTGGGTGTGATTGGCTTCACCTCACTATCCATCTGGATTGCACTAGCGGTATCAGCCATATGGCTGTTGATATTAATGCGCTGGGGCTAGCTGCCAGCGTTTAATCGGTATCAGGGACGGCCAAGCCATCAGGGAAGAACACAACAAAACGAGGTCACCATGCCAAAGCATTACAACAAATTCAGACTGACCACTCTCGCCGCGAGCCTGCTGCTAGCCTCGGGCGCGCTGTCAGCCCAGGAAAATGACGCTCGCGCCATCGCCGAACGCCTGGTCGATGAGCACTTTCAAAACTCAACGCTAAGCCGTGAAGAGCAGATCGAGGAGCTGATGTGGTTTGCCAACACTGCCGAGCCTTTCCGGGGCATGGATATTCAAACCGTGGCCGAAGGCCTCACGACTCACGTATATGAAAGTGAGGTTCTGACTGAAGCCTTTCAAGAACTGACCGGCATCAACGTCACCCACAACATCATTGGTGAGGGCGATGTGGTGGATACCATGCAGAATCAGATGCAGTCGGGTAACAGCATCTACGATGGTTTTGTGAACGATACCGACTCCATCGGCACGCATATCCGCTATGGCACGACGGTCAATCTGTCTGAAGCGATGGAAAATGAGTGGTCTGACTACACGCTGCCCACGCTGGACCTGGACGACTTTATTGGCTTGCAGTATGGCACCGGGCCGGACGGCAGCCTGTTCCAACTGCCCACCCAGCAGTTTGCCAACCTCTACTGGTTCCGCCATGATTGGTTCCAGCGCGAGGATCTGCAGGAACAGTTCCGGGAAATTTATGGCTACGACCTGGGGGTACCGACCAACTGGACAGCCTATGAAGACATTGCCGAGTTCTTCTCCGAACACGTGGGTGAAATCGATGGCGTCAAGGTATACGGCCATATGGACTACGGCCGCCGCGACCCGTCCCTGGGCTGGCGCTTCCACGATTCCTGGCTCTCCATGGCAGGCATGGGCAGCCCAGGCATCCCCTCAGGCAACCCGGTGGACGACTGGGGTATTCGCGTCAACGAAGATAGCCAGCCGGTAGGCGCCAGCGTGAGTCGCGGCGGTGCTACCAACTCGCCGGCATCGGTATTTGCGATGCAAAAAGCGGTCGATTGGCTACGCGATTTCGCACCACCTGAAGCTCAGGGCATGACCTTTGGGGAAGCAGGGCCGGTACCTGCGCAGGGGCATATCGCCCAGCAGATCTTCTGGTACACCACCTTTACGGCCGACATGGTCGACCCGGCAGTAGCGGTGACGGATGACGAAGGTAACCCTCTATGGCGCATGGCCCCTTCGCCTACCGGCCCATATTGGGAAGAGGGCATGAAGGTAGGCTACCAGGACGTGGGGGCATGGACGTTCTTCGACTCGACGCCTGAAGACCGCCGCACAGCTGCCTGGCTTTTCGCCCAGTTTACCGTGGCAAAAACGGTATCGCTTGAAAAGCTCATGCACGGTTTAACGCCCATTCGCGAGTCTGACATCTTCTCCGAACAGATGACCGAAATGGCCCCCAAGTTGGGCGGCCTGGTGGAATTCTACCGCAGCCCCAACGAGTCCAACTGGACACCTACTGGAACCAACGTGCCTGACTACCCACGTATGGCACCGCTTTGGTGGCAAAACCTGGCGCCGGTAATGAGCGGTGAAGTCTCGCCTCAGGAAGGTCTGGACAAGCTGGCAGCGGAAATGGACAGCACCATGAACCGCCTGGCACGCGCCAATGTCTTCGATAGCTATGCGCCGGTACTCAACGAAGAGGAGGATGCCCAGATCTGGCTAGACCGCGAAGGCGCGCCAAAACCCAAGCTTGATGACGAGATGCCCCAGGGCACGACGGTACCTTACGAAGAGATGATGGAAGCCTGGATGGCGGCTGGTTCACGCCAGGAGTAGCTAAGCACCCACCTGCAGGGCGGACAACCGCCCTGCACTAGGCATAATTGACAAGAAACCCTTAAGCGTAAAGCAACCTTCATTGATCGCTGCATCATGAAGGCAGCTTTTATGATCACCAATGTTCACTTTCAAACTTGAAAGATCGAAAACGATCACATATCCTTTCACAAATGAACATAACCGTTTCTAGCTCCGGCTAATACGCTTACCTATCCCACCAATGAGGCTTCCATGACGCTGCGCGAACAAAACGTTAGTCAATTAGCGAGCACCACCTTTGACGCGCTGGTGATTGGTGGCGGTATTAACGGTGCGGCCAGCGCAGCGGCGTTGGCTGGCAAAGGGGCGCGTGTCGCACTGATCGATCGTGGCGACTTCGCGGGTAGCACCAGCATGCACTCCTCTAATCTGGTATGGGGAGGTATCAAATATATGGAGAGCAATGATTTTGGCTTGGTGCGTAAACTTTGCAAAAGCCGCAACCACTTAATCAAGAGCTACCCTTCTACGGTGCAGGAAATTCGCTTTCTTACCACCATCACCAAAGGCTTTCGTCACTCGCCACGCTATCTCTGGGCGGGCACATGGCTTTATTGGTTAATGGGTAACGGGTTTACCAAACGCCCGCGCCTGCTCGCACCTAAGCATATTAAACACGAAGAACCCATTATCAATATCGACCGCTCTATAGGTGGGTTTGAATATTCCGACGCCTATCTCCACGATAACGATGCACGGTTCGTGTTCAATTTTATACGCCACGCGCTCGACTTCGGCGCGACAGCGGCCAACTATGTGGAGTCGCTGGGTGCTCAACGTAAAGACGGCGTATGGGTCACCAAAGCTCGTAATACCATGGATGGCAGCACATTTGAAATACGCGCCAAAGTATTGATTAACGCTGCGGGGCCATGGGTCGACCATCACAATGAGCTTACCGGCGAGCAAACGTCTCATCAGCACCTTTACTCCAAGGGCATTCATCTGATTGTGCCCCAACTGACGGACTCGAAGCGCGTCCTGGCCTTCTTTGCTGACGATGGGCGGCTATTTTTTGTAATACCCATGGGCAACCGGACCTGCATTGGCACAACCGACACCCATATGGATCACCCTGATGCGGTGGTTACCCAGGAAGACATCGATTTCGTGTTGGATAATATTAATAAGCGGCTAACGCTGGATAAGCCACTTACCCCCAGTGATATTATTTCTACCCGTTGCGGCGTGCGTCCCCTGGCCGTGGAATCAGATCAAGGTAGCGATCGTGATTTTCTGCAGCTTTCGCGTAAACACGTGATCGACACTAATATCGATAACGCGCATATCAGTATTTTCGGCGGCAAGCTTACCGATTGCTTAAACGTGGGCGATGAAATCTCTGATGCACTGCTCGCGCTCGGCATAACGTTACCCAAGCCTGATTTTCACTGGTATGGCGAACCGGCATTGCCCATCAAGCAGCAGTTTATGGCGCAGGCCAAACGTATGGATCTTGATTCGATGACCGCGCCAACGTCGTCAGAGCCTCTTTCGATACGCCTATGGCGTCGCTACGCCGATAAAGCCTTCGCGATGCTTGAGCAAATCGAAAAAGACCCAAGCCAAGGGGCATTATTGATTGAAGGCACCGAATATATTCGCGTTGAGCTTGAACATGCGCGCGATCATGAAATGATTACCGAGCTTGAAGACTTCCTGCGTCGGCGCTCCAAAATATCGCTTGTGGTTGACCAGGAGCAGCTGCGCCATTCAGAAGGTTTAAAACAGGCGTGCCGCGTGCTGTTTGGCGAACAGGCCGAACAACGGCTCGCCACCTATTTTGATAATCGCGTTAATACTGCGCAGCCTGAAGCCCTGCAAGCATAGTGCGATAATCATCTCGGTACTTTGAAAGGTTCACTTCACGAAATATAGAGCTACTTATAAAAAAAGCCCCTTCAAACGCTGAAGGGGCTGAGTATCAGACGCTCAACCTCACGCCGTCACCTACTCTTCATTAATGATAAGCAGCTGTGAATCACCGGACAGCACCTCATCCCAGGCTTCATCAAGCGTACAGCCCTTTCGACTATCGATAGTATCGATCACTTCAACGGCGTGCTGGAGCGACTCACGGTTGTTTTTAAGAGCGAGCACCAGTTTAGCCAAATCTAGTTTGCTAAACGTACTGGCTATCTGGTCGGCCTGCTGGCTAAGTTCAATACAGTTCATGGTCAGTACCTCATGGTATGGTCATCCGCTGCTGTGTGCGTATCCATCAACACATAGGCAGTCGTCTAATGGCGTATGGTGACGTTGCTACTCATGCCAGGCCGGATAAGTGCCTGGTTCGGTGACTGCGAACGGTCGCAAGCTTTATAGACCTTCGCCCTTTAGCGCCTGGTTATGCTGAAGCACTATGGTTACGTAGCAGGGCTTGAATAGGATAATCGGGATAGCGACCCCCTACCTAAGCCACGCTTTTACTATGGGAGATGGATGGCAAACCAACAATGCATCATTGGACGCACACCGGGTTGTAGCTCGACTACATTAGCCATCAACAGCGCCTAAACGTGTCAAAGACTTACAGCGGCTAAGGTGAAGAGTGAAGGCAGCGTAGCCATCGATTGAGCGTTATGGCTACGCGAGGTTTTTACCGGTGGGGATTTATCCGCTCTCGCTTAGGCGACATGCAACATAACTTCATATTGCGAAAGCAACTGCCGAATAGCCTCTGGCGGCTTACGGTCAGTAAACAGCGCATCCAGCTGTGATAGGTTGCCTTGACGCACCACCGGATTACGGTGGAATTTGGAATAGTCAGCTGCCAGATACACCCGCCGTGAATTGGCAATGATAGCCTGCGCTACCCGTGCTTCCTGGTAGTCAAACTCCAGAAGCGAGCCGTCTTCGTCGATACCGCTGATGCCAATAATGCCGTAATCAACCTTGAACTGATTGATAAAATCGATCGTGGCTTCACCGATAATACCGCCATCCCGAGAGCGCACCTGCCCACCGGCGATAATCACGTTGAAGTCTTCTTTATGCTGCAAAATAGCCGCCACGTTCAGGTTGTTGGTGATGATCTCCAACCCCTGATGCTCAAGCAGCGCCTGGGCAATCACCTCATTGCTGGTGCCGATATTGATGAACAGCGATGCATGGTTAGGAATGTGCTGTGCCAGGCAGTGCGCTATACGCTCCTTTTCTTCCAGATGAAGCGTTTTACGCGTGCTGTAAGCCGTATTCACGGTGCTTGATTCAATACCCACGCCCCCATGAACACGCCGGGCCCGCCCTTCATTAGCTAAGGTATTTAAATCACGCCGAATGGTTTGTGGCGTTACAGCGAAGTGATCAGTCAGCTGCTCAATGCTCATATAGCCGTGTTGGCGAACCAGCTCGACGATCGCATCCTGACGGTATTGTTGGTTCATAGGCCCGGCCCGTTCACTTTGTAATTATCGCTAAGCGTAACAGGGTAATAAAATTTTCGAAATCTGATGTTCTTGATGAATAGTTCTTGATGAATAGCTCTTGAGGGATAGCTGTAATAAATAGCATTGGGCAAAGGGCCGGGCCGCTTACCGAACGCACGTTTACATCTTATAGCGGCCACACCCATAAGATCGCAGGCAACGCGACGATTAACACCACGATCGAAAGCGGCAGCCCTAACTTCCAATAGTCGCCAAAGCTATACCCGCCGGGACCTAATACCAACGTGTTGGACTGATGCCCAATGGGCGTTAAAAAAGCACACGAGGCACTGACGGCCACCACCATCAAAAATGGGTCGAGCGATACATCAAAACCCTGAGCCAGGCTCGCCGCAATAGGTGCCATCAGCAGCGCTGCAGCAGCATTGTTCACCACGTTTGAAAGCAGCATGGTAAGCACGAACAGACCAATCAAGGAGATAAAGATGGGCCACTCGGCACCCAAAGTAAGCAAGGTGTTAGCGACAATATCGGCCCCGCCGCTTGTTTCCAGGGCCTCCCCCACGGGCAGCATCGCGGCAAGCAATACGATGACCGGCCCATCAATTGCCTGATAGCCATCACGCAGGGGCAATACACCGATCAACAACGAAACCACGGCGGCACTGCTCATCGCCACGGCCGCAGGCAACAGGTCCAACAGCATGGCGACAATCGCCAGGGCAAATATTCCGATAGAGATAGCCAGCTTACGCGGCTGACCTAAATTAAGCGCCCGGCTGGCTAGGGGCAGGCAGCCGAGAGTTGAAAGGCTATCGCTTATCTCATTTTCGCTGCCCTGGAGCAGCAGGACATCCCCGGTTTTAAAGCGGATATCCCTTAGCCGCTGTTTCAAACGGCTACCATCCCGGGCGACGGCCACTAGGTGCAAGCCAAACTGCTGATTTAAACGCAGCTGCCGTACACTGCGGTTATTCATCATCGAGTCATTACGTACTACAGCTTCGATCAGCTGTAGCCCTTCGGTATTGACCGGTTGGCGGGCATCTGTGCTGTCCGCTTCGTCCTCGGTAGTTTTATCGGTTGTCGCATCGTTTTCATCCGGCGCTTCTTCTGGCTCGGCTATAGCGCTTAAACCCACTTTATCTTCCAGAAGCTTAAGCTCATCGGGCCCAGCCTCCAGCAGTAGAATATCGCCCTCTTGCAAGATGCCATGAAAAGAGTAGCCCGCCCGGCGGTTATCGTCACGCACGACGGCAAGTACAGGAATAGCTTCTTCAAGCTCATCGCGCAGCTGAGGCAGCGTTAGACCGTTGGCTTTAGAGTCTTTAGTGACGTTTAGCTCTACCAAGTAATTCGCGGTATCAAACATCTCGTCGGTAGAGGATTGCCCGCTACGCTTTGGTGTTAAGCGCCAGCCAATGAGCACAATAAAGGCCAGACCCGCCCCAGCTACCGCGATGCCTACGGGTGAAAAGCTGAACATGCCAAAGTTTTCGCCGGTAATATTACCTCGATACGTAGAGATAATAATGTTGGGTGGCGTGCCAATCAGCGTAGTAAGGCCGCCCAATAACGAACCGAAGGCAAGCGGCATCAGAAGTATTGAAGGCGAGGTATCATGTTCCCGGGCGAGACGCATGGCGACCGGCAGTAACAGCGCCAGCGCACCAACGTTATTCATAATCCCTGACAGCACCACGACGGTACCCACCAGCACCAGCAGCTGGAGGATTAGCCGATCACCCACTTTCAGCACCTGGTTAGAGATAATATCCACGACGCCAGAACGCTCAAACCCCCGGCTTAACACCAGTACGGCAGCAACGGTAATCACTGCAGGGTGACCAAATCCGGCAAACGCTGAATCAGCGGGCACAAGGCCTAACATCACCGATGCTAAAAGCGCCGTCAGGGCCACCAAGTCATAACGAAAGCGCCCCCAAACAAATGCCATGAGCGTTAACCCCAGTACCATAAATACCAGGGTGCTGGGCGCCAAACCGATCATTTCTGCCGCCATGCCAATCACCTCCTTGTGCCGCCATTGGGTATGAGCAAGGCGACTGCAGTACTCTATCGGCTTGCTTTTCTGAGCCGCCACATAAGCTAACGGTCAAATAACCCTCACACATTAGGCGATATTTATACAACCGTATAGGCCCTGCAGATGATGAAGAATAATAAAAAGTTTTCACTTACCTGCCCTTAGCGCCAGAAATCGATAAAATAATAGCGCTTAAGATTTTTTAGCATACTGGAGGTCATATGAACTTGTGTCATCGCTTGCGCGAGGCTGCCCAGCCTTACTGGAATGCCTCGGTCAATCACCGCTTTGTAGACCAACTGCTTGAAGGGCAAATAGCGGATGACGTTTTTGCTCGCTACCTAATTCAGGACTTCCGTTTTTGCGATAGTTTTGTACGCCTACTCGGCGCGGCGGTCTGCGCCGCCGACGACCCGGAAGCCCGTCTGACCCATGCGCGTCAGCTGTCGGTGTTGGCGGGTAGTGAATATCGCTATTTTATCGACTCATTCGAAGCATTAAACATCCCCGAAACACAGTGGCGACACTCCCCGCTGGCAGAGCCAACCCAGGCGTTTATTGCGCTGATGGAGCAGGCCTGTGACTCCCAGGACTATGCATTCATCCTGGTCGTACTGGTCGTTGCCGAATGGCTTTATCTTGAGTGGGCCCAACGCGCAGAGGAGCCGCTGCCTTCTCGGCCAGAGCACCGCGACTGGATCGTGCTGCACAACGAGCCTGACTTTGTTCGCTGGGTGAGTTTTTTATGCGATGAGCTTAACCGTGTGGGCGCCGAGCGCGAATTTGAAACGCTGAGCAAGCCGTTTATTGAAGCCAGCCAAATCGAGCAGCGCTTCTTTGACATGGCGTTTGATAACGAGCATTGAGCCGACCGCTTTGCCCCTGACCAATAAAAGCCGCCAGAATAAACGGCGGCCTTTGCTTAAAATATACGACCCTTTCAGGGAAGCAGCACGGTTGACCCCGTGGTTTGACGGTTTTGCAGCGCATCCTGCGCCTTGCCCGCGTCGGCCAACGCATAGCGGTTAGCAACGTCAATTTTGATTTTGCCACTTTCAATCATGCTGAAGAAATCTTCACACATCATTTCCAGGCGCTCGCGCGTATCGGCATAGCCATTAAGGCTGGGGCGCGTTACAAAAAGCGAGCCTTTCTGATTGAGAATGCCGATATTCACGCCATCTACCGGGCCTGATGAATTACCAAAGCTCACCATCAACGAGCGAGGCTTCAAGCAGTTTAGAGAAATTTCCCAGGTGTCCTTACCCACGGAGTCGTAAACCACGTCACACATCTCGCCGTTGGTCAATTCACGTACCCGCTCAACCACGTCTTCTTCGGTGTAGTTAATCGTTGCCCAGGCGCCATTCGCCATGGCTAAATCAGCCTTCTCTTTCGAGCTGACCGTACCGATCAGCTTGACGCCCAAAGCCTTGGCCCACTGACATGCGATAGAACCCACCCCACCCGCTGCGGCATGAAACAGAATCGTCTCGCCACCTTTTAGCTCATGGGTCTGGCGTAAAAGGTACTGCACGGTAAGGCCTTTCAGCATGCTGGCGGCGGCCGTTTCAAAATCGATAAAGTCGGGAAGCTTAATCACTTTTGCAGCGGGCAACGTATGCAGTTCGGCGTAAGCGCCCAACGGCCCTTGAGCGTACGCTACCCGATCGCCCTCTTTTAGATGGGTCACGCCCTCGCCAAAAGCGTCGACAACACCTGCGCCCTCGGTTCCCAGGCCTGTTGGCATGGAAGGCGCCGGGTAAAGCCCGGTACGGAAATAGATATCGATAAAGTTAAGCCCAACGGCTTTATTGGCAATTCTTACTTCACCAGCACTCGGCGCTTTCGGCTCAGCATCGGCCCATTCCAGCACCTCGGAACCACCTGTTTTGGAAAGCTGAATACGCTTGGACATAAATGAAACTCCTTGTTAATTATTGGCAACACTAGGTGCTGTTATCCAACCGCGTCACGCTTTAGAAATCAAGCAATCCCTTGAGCTTACTCACATCGACCGCGCTTGAGTGACACGCTGATGTCATAGGCTCGTGCTAAACTCAGATCACTTTAACCGGTAACGCTTTTGGACGAACGATGACCCATCCCGCTATTACGCTTCCCACGCTGATTGCCCATCGCGGGTACTCCGCCGCCGCCCCAGAAAACACCCTTGCCGCCGTGCGCGCAGCTTATGAAGCGGGCGCCCGCTGGGTGGAGCTTGATGTTCAGCTACTCGGCGATGGCACGCCGGTTATCTGGCACGATGCTGATGTAGCGCGCTGCTCGGATGGGCGCGGCGCGCTTAATAGGCTCACTTGGCCAGAGGCCCAGGCATTAGATGTCGGCAGCTGGTTTAGTGATCGTTTTGCTGGCGAAAAAATAGCAAGCCTCGAGGTGATGCTCGAGCTTCTTAACGAGCTGGAAATGGGCGTCAACCTGGAAATCAAGGTCAACAAGGGCCGCGACCCTATTGAGCTGGTTGATCGCGTCATGCCAGAAGTACTGGAGGCCCTACCTCCCGAGCGTCTGGTTATCTCGTCCTTCGATCTTAGCGCGCTTCACCACTGCCGCACCTTTGCTTCTAAAAAAGACCTGGCGCTGGGGGTTTTGTTTGGCAGCACGCCCAAAGCGTGGCGTACTCAGTGTGAGGCCGTTGACGCGTATAGCATTCATCCGCACTGGCCCCGCCTGAAACGCGCCCAGGCTGACGCCATGCATGAAGCGGGCTATCAGCTCCTTTGCTACACCGCCAACGACCCCAGCGCCTTTCAGAGCCGTTGGAGCTGGGGGATTGCTAGCGTGATTACTGATGAACCTGCTATTTTTCAGCGCTTTCTGGATAATCAACGCTTAGCCAAACAGTAAGGGATAACAATGAAGTATGTAGGTGCCCATGTAAGTGCTGCCGGGGGTGCAGATCAGGCGGTACATCGGGCGGTTGAGATCGGCGCAAATGCCTTTGCACTATTTACCAAAAACCAGCGCCAGTGGCAGGGCAAGCCGCTGACCGAGCAAGCCATCAAGGCATTTAAAGATGCCTGCCGCCAGCACGGCTTTAAACCTGAGCAGATTTTGCCCCACGATAGCTACCTGATTAACCTGGGCCACCCGGAAGCCGAAGGTCTGCAGAAATCGCGCAACGCTTTTTTAGATGAAATGCAGCGCTGCGAGCAGCTAGGTTTAACGCTGCTGAATTTTCACCCAGGCAGCCACTTGAACAAGATCAGTGAAGGCGACTGCTTAAAGCGCATTGCAGAGTCCGTTAATGAAGCTCTCGCCCAGACCATGGGCGTGACCGCGGTGATTGAAAACACCGCCGGGCAAGGCACCAATCTTGGCTGGCGCTTTGAGCATCTTGCTGAAATTATCCAGCATGTCGATGATAAATCGCGCGTCGGCGTGTGTATTGATACCTGCCATGCGTTTGCCGCCGGGTATGATTTGCGCAGCCGCGAGGCAACGCAGGCCACCCTGGATGAGCTTGGCAGCGTTGTAGGATTTGAGTATCTTCGCGGGATGCATTTAAACGATGCGAAAAGCGGTTTTGCCAGCCGGGTAGACCGTCATCACAGCTTGGGAAAAGGTAATATTGGCCTGCCAGCGTTTATCACCATCATGCAGGAGCCACGTATCAGCGGTATTCCCATGATTTTAGAAACCGTCGAGCCTGAAATCTGGGATGAAGAAATCCGCTGGCTGCGTGCTCAAGCGTTGGATGCCGCGCCGGGTAAATAGTGAATAACATCATGAAAGCGTAAACGTGTTGTCGCGGTATTACGCATTGCGTGGGGGCGGTCAGCGAAAAAGCGCAGCCCCTCGCCCACGCCAAGCGTTTGCCAGTGCTCATCAATACGCAGCTCCATTTCTCCTTCAATCACCACAATATGTTCTACCACGCCCTCGGCATGTGGCGTTGACTCACTGATCGCACCGGGCGCCAACTCGATGATGAACATCTCAAAGCCTAACAACGGATCGTAAGGGAAAATCAGCCGTGCCTGCATGCCCGCGCTGTCATCCCCCCATACCGACTCCCCGCTATCCCGGCGCAGTTCGCCCTGCACCGGTTTCTGACTATCGAACAGGGTAGAAAACGACACCCGAAAGCCACTGGCTATTTTCCAGAGCGTTGAGATAGTCGGGCTGGATTCACCGCGCTCGATTTGTCCGAGCATCGCTTTGCTGACTCCGGTTTCACCGGCAGCACGATCCAGGCTCCAATCACACTCTTTACGCAGTCGTTTAACGGTACTGGCAACGTGCTCAGCAATAGCGGGGGGCTGGGTAGGCATTATTATCTCCTCAGGATTTGGCTATTTTACCTCTCTAATCCCCGTTAAAACAGCCAGCCTACTCGGGCTATTACTGAGTTCTTAAATGTTTGATCGTTCAAGCATCTAGCGCTTACGGGCAAGCGTCAGGGTTTATAAAACGTTAGGATTTATAAAGCTTCGGTGTTTATTCTAAATCCCAATCTTCAACCCAATTGTGCGTTATGACGCACAGTGATAGTGTGACCTTTGTGCGCTATAGCGCACATAAAAATTTAATCATAGCCATTAATTGATAGACATCCAGCCACCTTAGAGGAGCGCAGTATGGCGGCCAATAATGATGCTATAGAACAGGCCCAGCCGCCTGCCAAGCGGCCCGCCTTCTGGCAAGATGTCAGCCTTTCAACCGTCACTGCAGGATTTGTCGCGGTCACGATTGGCTATACAAGTTCTGCTGCGATTATCTTTCAGGCAGCCGAAGCCAGCGGCGCCTCTGCCGCGCAAATCAGTTCCTGGCTTTGGGCGCTGGGTATTGGCATGGGGTTTACATCCTTTGGCCTTTCATTGCGTTATCGCATGCCGCTGCTTACCGCCTGGTCTACGCCGGGGGCAGCTTTTCTGGCGACCAGCTTGCCGGGCATTCCGCTTGAAGAAGCTATCGGGGCTTTTCTTTTCTCGGCGCTATTGATCACCCTATGCGGAGTAACCGGCCTTTTTGAGCGCTTGATGCGCTACATTCCCGGCGCGATTGCGGCAGCGATGCTGGCCGGTATTTTGCTGCGCTTTGGCCTTGAGCTATTTAACGCGATGGAAAGCCAGTGGCTAATGCCCCTGGTGATGCTAGCCGCCTGGGTAATGGGTAGGCGCCTTTGGCCAACACTGGCGGTGCCCGGCGTACTGTTAACCGGCGTAGCGGTTGCAGTACTGCAGGGGCAAATCAATCTGCAGGGTATTCCGCTGTCCCCCACTATGCCTGTGTTTATGACGCCTGCGTTTTCAATTGCCACATTAATCGGCGTGGGCATTCCGCTTTTTGTTATCACCATGGCAACGCAGAATCTGCCGGGCATGGCGGTATTACGGGCTGCGGGCTATCAAGTTAACAGCTCACCGCTGATCAGTTGGACCGGTGGGGCCTCTCTGCTTCTTGCGCCCTTTGGTGGTTTTGCGCTCAATATGGCCGCCATCAGCGCTGCGGTTTGCATGGGCCCAGATGCTCATGCCGACCCTCGCCGCCGCTATACGGCGGGTATGGCCGCCGGCGTTTTTTATATCATCATGGGGATTTTCGGTGCTACGGTGACCGGGGTGTTTAATGCGCTCCCCAGCGTGCTGGTTATCGCCCTGGCGGGCATTGCGCTATTGGGTACGCTTGCCGGAGGTTTGGCAAGCGCCTTTGCCGATAGCCGTCATCGCGATGCGGCCATAGTCACCTTTTTGCTGACGGGTTCGGGCATTACGCTGCTTGGCATTGGCGGGCCTTTCTGGGGTTTAGTGGCAGGATTGATTACCCTGAAACTTACCGCTGCCAAATAGCCTGCCCATAAAACGACAAAACCCCATACGCGTAAGCGTCTCTGGGGTTTTGTGTAGCAACGCAGCCGTTGGGCAATTTACATGGTTGCCAGGCGCTCTTCATCCATTACGCCTGACATCCGCACCATGGCGAGCGCTTCTTCCAGGTTGTCCATCTCTTCAATCATCACCAGCTCGCTTTTTAAACTCACCGGCTTGCCCGCTTTATCGGACAGCAGCTTTTCAAGTGACGCCACGTTCAACGTATCCTCCAGGTGCAGAACATCAACAGATGCGCTGTTATTGCCTGGCAAATAGATAGTGCCATTTGAAAAATCGACCGCGTAGGCAATAACGCCCGGCACGATAAAAAACAGAAGGCCCACACCGTTGGCAACCGCAATAACCGGGTCGATCTGGCCGCTTAACTGGCCTTTTCGCTCAGGGTGAAACATAGTACCGCAACCACTCAACGTTATAATGGAAGCGCCTACAACGGCCCCCGCTAACCAACGGCGTACAGATTGCTGCATGAAGGTCCCCTCATTAATAAATAGAAACGATAGCGGTATTGAGGCTGAATTATTGAAATAATGCTCGTCATCGCTCGCAAAATCACGGCCATATTAGCACAAACTACCCGGCGCACAGCGCTTATGGCGGCTGCATGATTTTGCCGCCTTAACCGCTAAGACGTACAATGCTCACATTCAACGCTAAGCCAGCGGCTTTTTTAACACTAAGGAATTTTACCGCCCATGCGCGCCAGCCAATTATTAATCGCTACGTTAAAAGAAACCCCGGCCGACGCCGAAGTCATTAGCCACCAGTTAATGCTGCGTGCTGGGATGATTCGCCGCCTCACCTCAGGCCTTTATACGTGGTTGCCTCTAGGCCTGCGTACACTACGCAAAGTAGAAGCTATTGTACGTGAAGAGATGAACCGTGCTGGCGCCCAGGAAGTATTGATGCCCGCCGTTCAGCCAGCCGAGCTATGGCAAGAGTCCGGCCGCTGGGAGCAGTACGGCCCAGAGCTTCTGCGCGTCAAAGACCGTCATGAACGTGACTACTGTGTGGGTCCAACTCATGAAGAAGTGATCACCGACCTCGTGCGCAAAGAGATCGCAAGTTACAAGCAGCTGCCGGTCAATTTCTACCAAATCCAGACCAAGTTCCGCGACGAAATTCGCCCGCGCTTTGGGGTAATGCGCTCGCGTGAGTTCATCATGAAAGATGCCTACTCCTTCCACTTGGATGAAGCATCACTGAAAGAAACATATCAGGGCATGTACGATGCCTACACGCGAATCTTTACTCGCTTGGGTTTGGATTTCCGTCCGGTGATCGCCGATAACGGCTCTATCGGCGGTACCGGGTCCCATGAATTCCATGTGCTCGCAAGTTCCGGCGAGGACGACATCGTGTTCTCCAATGAGTCTGACTACGCCGCCAACATGGAAAAGGCCGAAGCCTTACCAGCGCCGTTAGGTAGCAACGTTGAGCGCGCAGCACCTAGTGAAGAAATCCGTGTAGTGGATACGCCGAACGCCAAAACCATCGCAGCTCTGGTTGAACAGTTTAAACTGCCGATCGAGAAAACCGTCAAAACGCTGATGGTTCATGCTGCCGAAGGCGGATTGATTACGCTGCTGGTGCGCGGCGACCATGAGTTAAACGAGGTGAAGGCAGAAAACCTTCCTCAGGTCGCGACACCACTTACGATGGCCAATGAAGAAGAAATCCGTGCCTCTGTAGGTGCAGGCCCGGGCTCTCTGGGGCCAATCGGCCTTAAGATGCCGGTTATTATTGACCGTAGTGTTGCCTTGATGAGTGACTTCGGCGCGGGCGCGAATATTGATGGCAAGCACTACTTCGGCATTAACTGGGAACGTGATGTTGCCCTGCCCCAGGTTGCCGATTTGCGTAAGGTGCAAGAAGGTGACCCGTCACCCGATGGTAAAGGCACGCTTTCCATCAAACGCGGCATCGAGGTAGGCCACGTGTTCCAGCTGGGTCAGAAATATTCTGAAGCCATGAATGCAAGCGTGCTGGGCGATAACGGCAAAACCAGTCATCCGTGGATGGGGTGCTATGGTATTGGTATTACTCGGGTAGTGGCAGCCGCCATTGAGCAGAACCATGACGACGCAGGAATTACCTGGCCCAATGCAATTGCGCCCTTCCAAGTAGCGCTTGTGCCTATGAATGCGCACAAGTCGCAGCGCGTACGGGAAGAGTCAGAGCGTCTCTACCAAGCGTTAACTACCGCAGGCCTGGACGTCCTACTGGATGATCGCGATACGCGCCCCGGCGTTAAGTTTGCCGACCTGGAACTGATGGGCGTTCCGCATCGCTTGGTAATTGGTGATCGTAGTCTGGATAACGGCGAGCTTGAGTACAAAGGCCGTCGCGACAGTGAAGCAACAATGGTGCCCTCTGAGCATATTGTTGATTTCCTGCTTGAAAAAGCCAGCGTAAACCAGCCCCAGTAAGCGTTAGGCTGCCCACCGCTATGTTCTTTAACGAGTAAGCGTGGCGGTGGGTGGTGGTTAATCAAGCCCTTGGTGGTAGTTAATCAAGCTCTTGGGGTAGCTATTAATTAGCAAAAAAGGGTATCGTTCAAAAACGCATCACGTCGTCATCATTACTTTATGGTTATTAACATTATTCTGCTATAAAAGTGAGCGAAGAATGCACTTTAGAATGCGCCTCTTTTTAACTTTTCTATTGGTTATTCTTCTGTCACAGCTGCCTATCGGTATCCTGCTCGTTATCGACCCCTACTTCGCCTCCTCTACTAAAAGTCCTCAAATCGCTTATTCAGCCCTGTTTAGCGCCTTACCCGATTCGCTGTCAGCGCTTTCAAATGGGTACAGATGGCTAAAAAAAGAACTTCTAGTAAGCTCAATGTTAACCATGGGATGCTTAATTCTTTTTTCGTTATGGATATCCAAACGCTTAAGTTCGCCACTCAGCAAACTCAGCCATACGGCCAGCCAAATAAGCGACGGCTATCGATTTACCCCATCATCCCAAGTCCAAAAACACCCCGAAACCCGGCTTATCAGTAACACAATTCTGACTTTACAAGCCGATATTGAAAAGCGCGACAAAACCTTACTGTTCCAAAACAGAAGTGACCCTCTCACCCAAC
>NZ_JBQTDC010000036.1:0-42086 GCF_052353045.1 Halomonas sp. AOP7-B1-5
AAGCGCCTGCGTTGAGGCGCTTTTGTTGATAACCCTACAAAGGAATACGTTAATCAAGCGTAGGCTCAAGCCCCCACTTGAACCCTGCGGCCTCAATACCGGCAATGGCGGCCTGCTGATCTTCGCTTGACGATGCCCCACTGATGCCTACGGCACCAATCACGCAGTCCTTATCATCAAGAATGAGTACACCACCGGCCACAGGGGTAAACCGACCTTGAGAAGCGGCCGCTACGCTGGCTAGAAAGGCCGGTCGCTCTTGATTGCGCTCCCCTGTCACGCCGCTGGCAACACCAATGCCTAGCGCGGCATAGGCTTTGCCTTGCGCCACGGCGTAGCGCAACGGCGCGCATCCATCTTCACGCTCAGCCACCACGACGTGGCCGCCACCATCCAGCACCACGATGGTCAATGGCGTAAGGTCAGCCTCCCGGGCTTGGGTAATCGCCCCTTCCGCCATTGCTCGGGCCTGGGCGCGGGTTAACTGCACGCTTGCAAGATATACGTTACCTACCATTGATGGCTCCTTGTGATCCTTGTTAAATGCTAATTTCTCCTAATATCAGGAGAGGTCGAATACGCTTTACCAGCAATTTTTTTATACCCTGGTTAATATTGAATTCATAATTACTTTTGCAGATCATAGGTAGACTCGCCACTATCCCAAGCGGGAAGACAGCTAAATTTTATTAGCACCATGCAAAAGTACTGTACAAAGCTTGGTAGGATCGCCAGGTGGATGACCGAGAAGGAAGAGAACAATGACGAAGATACTGCAGCGCAATTTATATCGCGAAGTCGCCGACCGTATTGGCGATCTTATCGAGCATGGCGAACTGTCGCCTGGCGAGCGGATATCAGAAAAACAGCTGTGTGAAAAATTTGGCGTTTCGCGCACTCCCCTAAGAGAAGCACTCAAGGTGCTGGCGACCGAAGGCCTGATTGAGCTGCTGCCCAACCGCGGCGCCCGGGTGGTTCGCTTAACCTTCAAGAAGGTCAAGGACACTTACGATCTTATGGCGGCGCTGGAAGGTTTATCCGGCGAACTGGCCTGCCAGCATATCACCGACAAAGAAATTACCGTCATTCGAAAGCTGCACAACAACATGCTCGAACACTATCATCAGCATGATTTAAAAGCCTATTTTGAGCTTAATCGGCAGATCCATGAAGGCATTTTGGCCGCCTCTAAAAACGAAGTGCTTCAGGAGATGTACAGCAATCTTAGTCAGCGCGTAAAACGAGTGCGCTACTCGAAAAAGATGACCCAGGCGTTTTGGGATCAGGCGGTCAAGGATCATGAAAACATGATCAATGCGCTGGAAAAGCGCGATAGCCAGCTGCTCGGCCAGATTCTGCGCGACCACCTGTGCAATAAGCTTGAAGTGGCGACGTTAGCTGGGGTGATCGAAGATGAAGCGCCTGATGAAGGGCATAGCGTTGTTAACGCATAAGCGTGCTACCACGGCTCCATACGCATAGCGGAGCGCTCCAGGCGCTCACTTTCTGCCTCCAGCTCACGCAAAAGCTCGGTAATGCTGGTGAGATGCTCAAGCGCGACCTGGCGTGCCTGCTCGGCATCGCCGGATACCACGGCATCGTGAAGCTTTGCATGCTGGCGGTTGATCATCTCGCGCGGGCCCTCGCGATGATAAAGGTGCTTGACGGAAGCAAACACCGAGCTCAGCAGCAGATCGGTCAGGCTTTGTAGCGTATGCACCAGCACCGGGTTGTGGGATGCCTGGGAAACTGCCAAATGAAACGCGTGGTCCAGCCGCGCCAGACGCTCCACATCAATAGGGTCTGAATGCTCGGCATAATCCGCCATTTCCCGGTAGCGCCGGGTAATCAGCACGCGATCCATGGACGTGCCTCGCCTGGCGGCCAAAAACGCCGACTCGCCTTCCAGCAGAGCGCGCACTTCGAGTAAATCAAACAGCGTGCGCGGATGGTCATGAAACAGGTGCATCAGCGGGCTTTTATCCTGCATGGGTAGAAGCGACGCCACGGTTGAGCCGTGGCCCTGGCGCGTTTCGATCATCCCTCTACTACGCAGAATCCGTAGGCCTTCACGTAGCGAGGCGCGTGACACCTTGAGCCGCTCGCACAGCCGCCTTTCTGACGGCAACAACTGCCCAGGGCGAAAAACACCCTCCAGAATCAAACGCTCCAGCCGGGCCGCTACGTTTTCAGGCGTACGCCTGCCCATGGACATGTCTTCACTGGAAAAGCCCATGCTCGTTCCTTTCAAAAGCCCGCCTAGATGATCCATAAGATAAACCTCATCGTACCGTACCTACAAAGCTCAACATTGCATGATTATCGACCAATTACTGGTCTGACCATTGCACCACACTCTGGACAGGCATACAAAAACAGCTCAGATTGACCCATGCTTGATTAACCGTGCGGTTACCTTAAACGATAAAAAACCTGGGATGTTGTGATGAATATCCTCTTTGATGAACGTCTTGATGGCGAGCTTGCCCGCCGTGATAAAACCGAGGTTTTAACCGATATACAGCAGGCCGTGCCGACCCTGACCCTGCTTCACCGGGAAGAAGATCTGCGCCCCTTCGAGTGCGATGGCTTGGCCGCTTATCGGGTATTGCCCATGCTGGTAGCACTGCCTGAAAACCTTGAACAGGTCGAAGCCCTGTTAAAACGCTGTCACGCATTGGACGTACCAGTGGTGACGCGAGGTGCGGGAACCGGTCTTTCCGGCGGCGCGCTGCCGCTTGAGCAAGGTGTACTGCTTGTGATGTCGCGGTTTAACAAGATACTGAGCGTTGACCCTGATGCACGCATGGCCCGCGTGCAGCCTGGGGTGCGCAATCTGGCCATTTCCGAGGCGGCCGCGCCTTACGGGCTTTACTACGCCCCCGACCCGTCATCGCAAATTGCCTGCTCGATTGGCGGCAACGTGGCGGAAAACGCCGGCGGCGTACACTGCCTTAAATACGGTCTGACCGTACACAACGTACTGCGCGTTGATGTGCTGACCATTGAAGGTGAGCGCATGACGCTGGGCGCCGAATCGCTGGATGCGCCGGGTTTTGATCTGCTCGCTCTGATGAACGGTTCAGAAGGCATGCTGGGGGTGGTCACCGAAATTACCGTCAAGCTGCTGCCCAAACCGGAGACCGCCAAAGTCTTGATGGCAAGCTTTGACGACGTTGAAAAAGCCGGCCGCGCAGTGGGCGACATTATTGCGGCGGGCATTATCCCAGGCGGTCTGGAAATGATGGATAAGCTTGCCATCAAGGCCGCTGAAGATTTTGTCAAAGCGGGCTACCCGCTGGACGCCGAGGCGATTTTGCTGTGCGAGCTTGATGGCGTTGAAGCGGACGTGGATGACGACTGCGAGACGGTACGCCGGGTGCTCGAAAAAGCCGGTGCCACGCAGATTCAGCAAGCCCGTGATGAGCTGGAGCGCGCCAAGTTCTGGGCCGGGCGCAAAAATGCCTTTCCGGCGGTTGGTCGCATGTCGCCTGATTACTACTGCATGGACGGTACGATACCCCGCTGCGAACTTCCCCGCGTGCTCAAGGGCATAGCAGCGCTTTCTGAACAGAGCGGCCTGGCGGTGGCCAACGTCTTTCACGCCGGTGATGGCAATATGCACCCCCTGATTTTGTTCGATGCCAATAAAGAGGGTGAGCTGGCACTGGCCGAAGAGGTAGGCGGCAAGATTCTGGAGCTGTGCGTGGCCGCTGGTGGTTCGATTACCGGCGAGCATGGCGTAGGGCGCGAAAAGATCAACCAGATGTGCAGTCAGTTCCAGGCGGATGAGATCAGCGTTTTCCATGCGCTAAAAGCCGCGTTTGATCCCAAGCGACTGCTTAACCCAGGAAAAAACATCCCCACACTGGCCCGCTGTGCTGAATTTGGCGCTATGCATGTCCATAACAATGAATTGCCGCATCCAGAGCTACCGCGCTTTTGATGATAAATCGAACAAGGCAAACACCAGGAAAGACCATGACTGATTTAGCGATTCACGCCGCCGACCGCGATATTTCTGAGCGCCTGTGTGAGCAGGTGCGTACGGCTTATGAAAAACGCACGCCGCTACGTCTTGTGGGCGGCGATACCCGCGCATTTTATGGCCGCCCGGTAGAAGGCCAGCCGCTTTGCATAGCCGAACACAGCGGCATTGTGTCTTACGACCCGGTTGAGCTTGTGGTAACGGTACGCGCCGGTACGCGATTAAGCGCGCTGCAGAAAGCCCTGGCCGAACACCATCAGATGCTTGCCTTTGAACCGCCTAGTTTCGGTGAGAACAGCACCATCGGCGGCGCGGTGGCGACCGGCCTTTCCGGGCCTCGCCGCCCCTGGGCGGGTGCAGCGCGTGACTTTGTGCTTGGCACGCGAGTAATTACTCAGGAAGGCAAGCTGCTGCGCTTTGGCGGCGAAGTCATGAAAAACGTGGCGGGCTACGACCTTTCCCGCTTAATGGCTGGCGCCCAGGGAACACTTGGCGTGCTTGCGGATATTTCGTTTAAAGTGTTGCCGATTCCGACAGCAAACCACTGCTTGCGTCTACCCATGGGCCTAGAAGATGCTTTGAATAAACTGGCGGAACTTGGTCGTTTGCCGTTACCCATCACCGCAGCCGCCTGGCATGCAGGCGAGCTTTATATTCGCCTGGAAGGCGGCAACAGCTCGGTAAAAGCGACCCAGGAGCGCCTGGGCGGCGAACCACTGGAAGCCAGCTTCTGGCGTTCGCTTGCCAATCAAACCCATGGATTTTTTCATCTTGAGGATGGCAAGGCGCTTTGGCGACTGTCGCTACCCCCGCATACCGCGCCGCTTGCGCTGGATATTCCCGAAGCCGATATCTTCTACGACTGGGGTGGCAGCCAGCGCTGGGTAAAAACCACGCTTGATGCAGCAACGCTGCGCAATGCGTGCCAGGCCGCAGGCGGTCACGCCACCTGCTATACGCCGCAGGCGCAGGGCGGTGCGGCAGAGCCGTTTACCCCGTTAAACAGCGTGGTTGAAAAATATCACCGCAATTTAAAAGCGGAGCTGGACGTTCACGGTATTTTCAACCCCGGTCGTCTCTACGCGGCGTTTTAATCAGGAGAGCTGATATGCAAACGCATTTTACCGATGCAGATCGTCAAAAGCCGCATATTCAGGAAGCTGAGCGCATCTTGCGCACCTGCGTCCACTGCGGCTTCTGTAACGCCACCTGCCCTACCTATCAGCTGCTGGGCGACGAGCGTGACGGCCCTCGCGGGCGCATCTACCTGATGAAGGAGCTGCTGGAAAGCCGCGACGAAGATGACCAGGTCACGGCAGAAACCCGGCTGCACTTGGATCGCTGCCTAACCTGCCAGAACTGTGAAACCACCTGTCCGTCTGGGGTCGAGTACCACAAGCTTTTGAATATCGGCCGCGCGGAAATTGAGCGCCGTGTACCGCGCCCGCCGGCCGACCGCGCCCAGCGCTATGCCTTGCGCAAAATGATGGTCGAGCCCAAGCGTTTTCAAACGCTGTTAAAACTGGGACTCACGTTCAAACCATTGGTGCCGAGCAAGCTGCGCAACAAGATGCCTGCAGCGCCGGTCAATGCGGGCAAGCGGCCTGATAGTAAGCTGCATACTCGCAAAATGCTGATTTTAGAAGGCTGTGTACAGCCTGGGCTGTCGCCCAATACCAATGCCGCTACCGCTCGGCTGCTGGATCGTCTACATATTAGCCTGACACCAGTGGCAGAAGCCGGCTGCTGTGGGGCAATTGATTTCCACCTTAACGCTCAAGATGACGGTCGCGCCCGCATGCGCGCCAATATTGATGCCTGGTGGCCGCATATCGAACAGGGCGCCGAGGCGATTGTTCAAACCGCTAGCGGCTGCGGGGCGTTTATCAAAGAGTATGGCTACATGCTCAAAGATGACCCGCACTACGCTGAAAAGGCCAAGAAGATCAGCGCGCTGGCAAAAGATATCGTCGAGATTCTGCGTGAGGAGCCTCTGGAAGCACTACAGGTTAAAGAGACCCAACGCTTGGCCTTCCATTGCCCGTGCACACTGCAGCACGCCCAGAAGCTTAACGGCGCGGTAGAAGGCGTATTGATCAAGCTGGGGTTTTCGCTGACACCCGTGCAGGATGCGCACCTCTGCTGCGGGTCCGCAGGTACTTACTCCATCACCCAGCCAGAGCTTGCCACGCAGCTGCGCGATAATAAGCTGGCGGCGTTGGAAGCGGGCAATCCAGAGCTTATAGTAACCGCTAATATTGGCTGCCAAACGCATTTAGCAGGTGCTACCCGAACGCCAGTGCGCCACTGGATTGAGGTCGTGGACGCGGCACTGATGACTCACTGATCTTCCTGCTGCGCCCACCAACCGGCGCAGCAATTACCATCCTGTTGATAAAAAAAGGACCTGATATGAAAACCAAAGCCGTACTTGTTCAAGCCGATATCACAAAAATTCTCGAGGCCGCCCAAAAAGAAGCCGACACCAACAGCTGGCCGGTCACGATTGCGATTACCGATGACGGCGGCCATCTGCTCGCCCTTAGCCGCCTGGACGGCGCGGCGCCCTTTAGCGCCGAAATCGCCACGCACAAGGCACGCAATGCCGCCCTGGGCCGTAAAGAAACCCAAGTGTTCGAAGAGATGATTAACGGCGGCCGTACAGCATTTGTGTCTGCTCCCTTCCCAGGCCTGCTATCCGGTGGCGTACCCATCATCGTTGACGGTCAGGTAATCGGCGCAGTGGGCATTTCTGGCGTAAAACCCGACCAGGACGTGCAGATTGCCAAAGCAGGCATTAGCGCGGTTGCCTAACTGGCTTAAAAACTAGCGCACATACGAAAAAACCCCGGATCAAAGATCCGGGGTTTTTAGAATTCGTCGGTATGAAACCGAAAATAATTATACCCGTACACTTAAAATTTCAGTGCGTAACATAAACGCTAGTGCTTAATGGCGGACCGGACGAGACTCGAACTCGCGACCTCCGGCGTGACAGGCCGGCATTCTAACCAACTGAACTACCGGTCCACAAATAAGGCACTTATACAACCGTATTACAACTGCAACCATTTAAAAGGACTTTAAATGGTGGGTGGTACTGGGTTCGAACCAGTGACCCCCAGCTTGTAAGGCTGGTGCTCTCCCAACTGAGCTAACCACCCAGGGTGTTGATCTTTAATCAACCAATCTGCAAGTTATCGTGGCGGACCGGACGAGACTCGAACTCGCGACCTCCGGCGTGACAGGCCGGCATTCTAACCAACTGAACTACCGGTCCGAATAGCGATAACTGCTACAAAGCAAAAAAGTATGATGATGGCGGACCGGACGAGACTCGAACTCGCGACCTCCGGCGTGACAGGCCGGCATTCTAACCAACTGAACTACCGGTCCGCTGTTGCATCATGCTGATGTTACTTTGGTACTGCTTTACGTTTCCAGGCCATCTTTCGATGGTGGGTGGTACTGGGTTCGAACCAGTGACCCCCAGCTTGTAAGGCTGGTGCTCTCCCAACTGAGCTAACCACCCGCTGGTCACGTGGTGCTGCATTCTACAGAAGCCTACCTGAATGTCAACACGTTATGTTTAAACTTTGTGATTTAAACCAGCGCGTTGCTCACATTCCCGAAGGCGTTCCATGAGCGCGGACGAAGGATGCCGCAAGTGTGGCCGCTTCGTCAATCAAAAACTCATGTTTTAATCCAGATGCACGGCGCGGCTTGAAATCATGGTCGCCATTGGTAAGCCATTCAAGCTGGGTTTGCGCCGTTAACGAGTAGCCTGAGACCTCCTCGCGCGTACCAAAAGGGTCACGCTCGCCCTGCAAAATTAGCAGTGGGCAATGAATATCCGCCCAGTGGCTCAAACGCAGCTTGCCAGGCGCTTTAGGCGGATGAAACGGGTAACCCGCCACAATCACTCCAGGGCAAACTTGCTGGCTTGCGGACTCCGTACTTGTGGACCCTGAACTTGCAAACGCCGTACTTGCAAACGCGGTACTTGCAAATGCCGTACTTGCAAACATAGTCGCAATACGTCCGCCCATTGATTTTCCGCCCACCCATAGCGGCTGGTCAGCCAATGGCCCAAGCAGCTTGTACCAGGCCGCAAAATGCTCAAGCGTTTTCGTCACAGGCGGCGGTGGGCGGCGCTTGCCCTGCTCCATCATTTGCTGCATATACGGAAAATCAATCGCGAAGACCTGAATGCCCTGGGCGGCAAGCGCATTGATCATATGCTGCATAAATGCCGATTGATGCCCTGCGCCAGCACCATGCGCCCATAAAAGCCGCCCGATATGCGCCTGCCCGGTGACGGAAAGTGGCCCAAACCCCTCAACCATAAAACAAGACGCTTCCTCCCGCGCCAGCGCAGCGGGCAACTGGTCAAGTTGAATAGGAACATAGTCTGCGTAAGCGTTCGGCACGACCGCTCTCTCCTTCGCGTTAGGGTTGGTGCAAAAAAATCATCAAGCGATAGGCAGGCATGACGACGAAACTCGCGCCCTTCCCATCAATGCTGCTAACCTTTTCACACGTTTCACACGTTAGCTATTAGGGCCTGTGGATAGATTGCCCATCGGTTAAGCAGCGCTCATTGTAAGGAAACATAATTGCTGGATAACGCGTTAACGATGCGCTTAGCTCAAGAGCCGTCAGCCAAGTCATGACAGCGCCTGCGGCCCCCTCTTGCTACCATTGCGGCAGCCACGTACCCGCCGATGCGCCTTGGCAAATTGTGCTGGATGAAACGGTGCACCCTTTATGCTGTCCAGGCTGCGAAGCCGTGGCGCACGCCATTGTACAGGGTGGCCTGGAAAGCTATTACCGCCAGCGTACCGACCTGCCCGGCAACCCCGTTAATGAGGCGCTTAACAGCGATGCCTGGGCGCACTTTGATAGCCCAGAACGTCAGGCAACGTTTGTGACGTCAGAAAGTGATACTGAGCAGCTAAGCGCGACCCTCGCGGTCGAAGGCATTACCTGCAACGCCTGTGCCTGGCTTATCGAGCATCGCCTAAATGCCCTTGAGGGTATCACCGCAAGCGCGGTGGATTTATCCCATCATCGCCTGCGCGTTAGTTGGCACGCCAACCAGCTTAAACTCTCTCAACTACTGGCCGTGCTTGCCACTATCGGCTACAGCGCTCTGCCGTTTGAGCCCGACCCCACCCAAGAGCACCTGCGGCATAAAAAGCGTGTAAATGCTTGGCGGCTGAGAATCTCGGGGACGAACCTTATCGGCATCACTCTGCTAGCGTTTTTTTTAAACGGTGCAGCATTAGAAAACGTTAACCCGCATGCTTATACGCTGTTTCACTGGCTGCCCCTTGGTCTAGCCACCGCCGTGATGCTATTCGCCACACCGCCTTTTTTCAGGCGTGCGCTTGTCGATATACGGCGCGGCCTGCTCGGCCCGGCGGTGCCTATCAGTTTAGCCTTGAGCATCGCTTACCTGGCAAGCATCTACGCAACGCTGCTTCATACTGGGGAGCACTACGCAGGTTTTATTACCCTGCTGACAACGCTCTTGCTGCTGGGCGGCTACGTTAAATCATCCCTAGGCCTGGGGCATGTTCAAAATACGCTCAAAGACGCCCTTCCTGCGTCGGCCACTCGGCTTTACCACGATGGCTGCGAGAAAATCCTGCCAATAGGGGAACTCGCGCCAGGTAATCACGTTGTAGTTAAACCGGGCCAGCGACTTCCCGTTGACGGCACGATTGAGCAAGGGACATCGAGCCTGGATGAATCGGTATTGAGCGGCGAGCAGCTTCCCATAACGCGCCAAGTAGGCGATCACGTGCTGGCTGGCTGTCGAAACCTGGAAAATTCGCTGGTCATCAAGGCAATCCTAGTAGGCGCTGATACTCGCACCGCGCATATTAGCGCCCAGGTTAAAGCTGCCTGGGGCGAGCAATCCTTGGCGGCGATCAACGCGCAAAACATGCACCGCTGGGTGAGTCGTTTACTCATAGCGAGCTTAAGCGTTACGACTATTGGCGGGTGGCTTGGGAAAGCCGAGGTACTGGATACCCTGCTCTCTATGCTGGTAGTGAGTAGTTTCTGTGCGTTGGCGATGGCGCATCCTGCGATCTTAGTAGCCAGCTACCAGCAGTTGCGCAAGCGCGGCGTGGTAATACAGACGCCTTCCGCTCTGATGACATTGTCGCAAACAGCGCATGTCTGTGAGTCTTTAGCTTCCCACCCTGACGTGGTCATTTTTAGCCCTCGCAAGGCCTGTGCCGGCGAGACTCTTGTCATTGCCCGCGCCATGCAGCGCTGCATACGCCACACCAGCGGCTTGGCCGTAGGCATAAGCCTGATATTATTTACCCTGGCAGCGCTGGGCTTTTTGTCTCCGCTGGGAGCCGTCTTGGGTGTTGTGATTAGCGTTCTCGCCGTCGTCGCCAATACGCTATGTTTTTCGCGCAGCCTTTCTCTTTCAGCCGCAAAAGGCATGTTATGAACCCGACCGGGCTTGATTTTCCACCGCTTATCGCCGCGTTTGTGTTTGGTTTGATGGGTGGCGCGCACTGCATTGGCATGTGCGGGGGAATCATGAGCGCGTTGACCTTTGCCGTACCGCCCAGCATGCGCCGCCCAGCACGTATGGGCGGCCTGCTGTTGAGCTACAACCTGGGCCGCATTACAAGCTATATGGCCGCAGGCACTTTAGTCGCCGCCTTCGGCACGCTGATTTCGCTTTCTCCCTTAGCCCGCCTGATACTGCAGGGGTTGGCGGCGCTAATGCTGATTTTAATGGCGCTCTACATCGCCAACTGGTGGAAGGGGCTTTTACGTGTCGAAGCCGTAGGAAAGCGCCTATGGCGCCACCTTGAACCCGTTGGGCGGCGTTTGATGCCGGTAGTCCATTTTCCCCAGGCATTTGCCCTAGGCGCTATATGGGGCTGGCTGCCCTGTGGATTAGTTTACTCAATGCTGGCGTGGAGCCTGGCAATCGCCCAGCCGCTTCAAGGCGCGCTGTTGATGGGGGCATTTGGTCTGGGCACCCTGCCCGCGCTACTGGCCACTGGGCTAGCGGCTCACAAACTTAGCCACCTTATCCGCCACCCGGCGACCCGAACCCTAGCAGCGCTGACCATTATTGCCTTTGCCTTATGGCAGCTATGGACGCTCAATGCTCATCTAGGTGGTCACGACCATGTGCCCTCACACTCCGACTCCCAACCTCATTCCCACTCGCACACCAATCATTGACGTAGCTCAACACTTTCTGGCCGTAACGGCGGTAGGCTATAGGTAGAGTTTTATTTCTAAGCTACCGGAGGCGTTTCCATGTCCGTTCATGCCACTGCGGCCTCCCTGCCCGTTACACCTGCCGGATTACCTAGCGCCCATTGGGATGAAGCGTTACTACGCCGCTATGATAAAAGCGGCCCTCGATACACGTCCTATCCAACCGCGCTGGCTTTTCATGAAGGTTTTACAGCGGATAACGTGATTCAAGCGCTTGAGCAGAGCAACGCCAGCCGACGGCCACTTTCACTGTACGTTCACGTGCCATTCTGTCGCAAAATTTGCTTTTACTGCGCATGCAATAAAATCGCCACTAAAAACACCGCCCTGGCGGAGCCTTACCTCTCCCGCCTGGACCGTGAAATGGTCCTCACCGCGCGCCACCTGGATACTTCACGACCCGTTAAACAGCTGCACTGGGGTGGCGGAACGCCGACGTTTCTTTCGCTGGCACAGATGGGCGATCTGATCGACCGCCTGGATGCCCGGTTCGGGCTTTCAAACGCCCCTGACCGCGATTATGCAATCGAAATCGATCCGCGTGAGGCCGATGTCTTTACCCTACGCCATTTGCAGTCATTGGGCTTTAACCGCCTAAGCCTGGGCGTGCAGGATCTGGATCCGCGCGTTCAAAAAGCGATCAATCGTCACCAGCCGCGCGTACTTACCGAAACGCTGATGGATGAAGCGCACCGCTTGGGGTTTCGTTCGCTCAATCTCGACTTAATCTATGGCCTGCCCTTTCAGACCGAAAAGAGTTTTGCCGAGACGTTAGCGCAAGTGATTGAGCTGAGTCCGGCGCGCTTATCGGTGTTTAACTACGCGCATCTACCCACGAGGTTTAAGCCCCAGCGGCGCATTAATGTTGACGACCTGCCGGGCGCTGATGAAAAGCTTTCGATCTTGCGTACCACCATCGAGATGCTAACGGCCGCTGGTTACGTGCATATCGGCATGGATCATTTTGCCAAGCCTGAAGACAGCCTGGCGCTTGCCCAGGCCAACGGGACGCTGCAGCGTAATTTCCAAGGCTATTCAAGCCATGCTAAATGCGATTTGATTGGGCTCGGGGTATCGGCTATTTCACATATAGGCGATAGCTACGCGCAAAACCCAGTCGACTTAGCCAGCTATGAAAACGCCTTGGACCAAGGTCGACTAGCGACCGTGAAAGGCCTAAGATTAAGTAAGGATGATCTAATAAGGGCCGACGTTATCGAACGCTTAATGTGCGATATGCGCCTGGATTTAGCCGCCATTAGCCAACGCTGGCAGATTGATGCTGCCGATTATTTTTCACTTGCGTTAGAACAGCTACACCCTGCTGAGCAGGATGGGTTAATCATCCGCCAGGGTGATACGCTTAACGCAACGCCAATGGGTCGTTTGCTGATTCGTCAATTAGCCATGGCGTTTGATGCCTGTTTGCCAGAGCAGTCAGGCAAGCGCTATTCGAAAATGGTCTAGCGGGCTGAGCGCGCGTAGCCAACACCCTTTGAGCAAAAAAGACGGAACCTGGGAGAGACTCAATGCCACCACCTGCAAGCCAACGACGTGCGCTTCTGCAAGAGGCACGTTGCCAGACCTGCAGCCTAAGCTCGCTGTGTCTGCCGCTCGCGCTTGAGCTTGAAGATATGGGGCAGTTTGACGCCATTATCCGGCGCCGGGCTCCGCTTAAAAAAGGCGAGCCGCTTTTTCGCCAAGGTGACCGCTTTACCAGTGTCTACGCGGTACGCTCGGGCAGCTTGAAGCAGGTGACCAGCGAGGGTAACGGTAACGACCAGCTTACCAATTTCTTTCTGCCCAGCGAGCTGGTAGGCCTGGACGGCATCGATGAAGAGCACTATCCCGGCAGCGTGATTGCGCTGGAAACCACGACCATTTGCGAGATCCCGTTTGATCGTCTGGATTCACTTTCCGAGGAACTCCCTGAGCTGCGCGGCCAGCTGTATCGCAGTATGAGTAAGGAGCTTCGCGATGACCGGCGCATGATGCGGCTTTTATCGCGCAAGACCGCCGACCAACGGCTGGCAAGCTTCTTACTTACGCTGTCGGAACGCTTTCGACGTCGGGGCTACTCGCCTTACAGCTTTCGGCTATCCATGGCGCGAGCCGACATAGGCAACTATCTGGGATTGGCCGTCGAGACGGTCAGCCGTATTTTAAGCCGCTTTCAGCAGCACAAAGTGGTGGCCGTCTCTGGACGAGAGGTCAATATTCTCGATATGCAGCGCTTGATTACGCTTAGCGAAGAGGATGATCAAACGATCAATTCGCATTAAACGTTTGAATGCGGCTAGCCATTAGCGCCTCCTGCTTGGCTTCAAGTCCTTGGAAATCAAATAGCTCACGGTCGGCCAGCTGTGAAGGGGCAACGTTGGTGACCGCCTTGAACATGCTTTCCAGGCGGCCGGGGTGCTTCTTGTCCCACTCGGCAAGCATTTCCTTGACGACCTGACGTTGCATATTGGGCTGCGAACCACACAGGTTGCAGGGAATGATGGGAAATGCCATCAGTCGGGAAAACTCCGCAATATCGGCTTCTTTGCAGTAGGCCAACGGACGAATCACGATATTTTTACCGTCATCGGAGAGCAGTTTGGGCGGCATCGACTTCAAGGTGCCGCCAAAAAACATATTCAGAAATAACGTTTCCAGAATATCTTCACGGTGATGGCCCAGCGCAATTTTATTCGCCCCAATCTCTTCAGCAAACCCGTAAAGCGATCCGCGCCGTAAGCGTGAACACAGCGCGCAGGTCGTCTTGCCTTCGGGGGTTTTCTCCTTCACCACCGAGTACGTGTCGCGCTCCAATATGTGGTATTCCACGCCGAGCTTATCCAGATAGCGTGGCAACACATGCTCAGGGAAACCGGGCTGTTTTTGATCCATATTGACCGCCACCAGCGAAAAATTCACCGGCGCATTGCGCTGCAGGCTGCGCAGAATTTCCAGCATGGTGTAGCTGTCTTTACCACCTGACAGGCAGACCATCACGCGGTCACCCTCATTAATCATTTGGTAATCAATGATGGCATTACCCACTTCACGCCGCAGCCGCTTTTGCAACTTATTGAATTCACGCTTTTGTTTGGCGTCGTCAGGCTCGGGCTGGCCCGATAGGTCGCACGCCTGCGCAGCGGTCGACGTGGCGGGGTCAAAATGATCGAGGTGTTGCATGATATAAGCACTGCCAATGGTAGAAGGAGCAGCGGCTATTCTAACAAGACTCCCGCCCTTCGCCCAACTGGCAAAATCACGTTATCTGCATACTAGAAGCTGACCAGATTACGTCATATCACGCTGTAAGCGCATATACAGCAGAGCGCTGGCGGTGGCTTTGCCCAATAAACCGCTTGTCGAGGTAGCGGGAACTTGCCAACATGCTAGCGCTTCGGAAAACTGGCTAGGTGACTCGACCAGCGGATGTAGGCGACGCAGCTGACGCTGATGCAGTTTGGCCACATCAATCTGAGCATTGGGCAGCCCAAACCCCAGGTGGATTCTAAATGCGCTGTTAAGGGCGGCCAACTGCTGATCCAGCTGCCAGCCAATCAGCGGCCGATTGCCAATAAATTCGGCCAGCGCGCGTAGCGTATCGGTACTTGGCGATAATGCCGTCTCGGTATTATAAAGCTTTCGATGACGACGCAGCGTCGTCTTGTCAGCGGCCTGCAGGTCGGCAAGCGTTGCCACCCAGGCGCTGCTGGTATGAATTTGTTGTTGATTCAATACCACAGCGGCAAAGCTTAAAACGGGGGTTTCTCCTGGCGTCACCTGACAGGCCAACGCCACCAGCTCTTCACCCATATAGGGTTGGAATAACCAGGCGTAGGGAGAGTTGGCATAGCGGCGACGTTCACGTTCACGCTTGAATAACGCCCGCAACGAGCGCCCCACCAGCGTGAGGTATTTGTCGATTCCCTGCATAGCGCGGCTCATGAGTACTCTAAGTGGTAACGGTGGGAGAGGCGCTGTTTGAAATCTTTAACGATATGCAGCGACTCACGCAACACATCTCTTTCCAGCGATGATAGCTCTTGCACCACAACGCGGTTGGAGTGACCGCTAACCTTCTGCTCACTAAGCTGCTGCTTGAGACGCAGCTCGGTAAATAGCGCCAGCGCTTCGCCCAGGTCATCGGCCACCCGGTGTTCAAGGCGGCCATCATCAGCCAGCGCCTCCAGCCGCCCCTGGGTCGAGGTCACATTAATACGTCGTTCCAGCGCCATGGTGCGCACACCATGTACAATCGGAAAGATGCCGCCTTTCTTGATATCGATGCCGTGCTGAGGCTTTTTAAGTGAGCCAAACAGAGTCAAGGGCGTTGCAAAGCGCAGCGCCGGCCGAGCAAAGTAGGACAGCAGAATCTCATCTCCCGCACAGCGTTCAAACAAGGTCTCGCGCACGCTTTCCAGCAAGCGTGGATTGCCCGCGACCGAATGGGCATCCAGCATAATGGCAAGCTTCATCAGGCTATCGCCATCGCGCTCGCGCGCCCATTTGGCGATACGTTTTTTCCATTGTGAGACGCTGGCAACCCACTGCGGATTAGATACCATAATATTGCCGGGGCAAGGCGGGTAGCCCAACGTTATCAGGGTATCGGTAAGGCGCTGCATATCACCTGCTACACCGGGCCACTGGGCATCGTCATCTAAAATCAGTCCGTTATCCTGATCCGTTTTAAGAATCTGCTCCCCGCGCCCTTCACTGCCCATCACCATTAGGCAGCTGTCGTGATAGTGCTGCTCATTAATGATAAATTCCCAGGCCTTGCTCATTATCCGACCATTAAGCGCTGCCAGAAGATCCATCGCAAAACGCAGCTTGACACCTTGCGCCATTAGCGCCCGAACCAGCTCTGGAGTGCGTTGGCTTGCCATCGACAACGACTGTAAATCGTTGGCCTGCTCCACCTGTAGGCTCACCACGTAGCTTCGGCTGGAGAAAAAGCTCAGGACATCGGTGATTTCAACCACGCCCTTGAGTACTGACTGCTCTATCACAACAACCCGGGTAACTTTATGCCGGGTCATTAACACCAATGCTTCAAAAAGATACTGCTCAGGAGTCACCGTCACCAATGAAAAATGGGCGATCTGATCCAATGACGTTGCCTGCGTGCAGCCTTTTAGCACTAGCGCATTGAGCAAGTCGGTTTTGGTAACCATGCCCAGTTTGTCTTGAGTTTTGACCAGCAGGCTATCGGCATGGCTGTCATTGAGCTTTTTTACCGCCCCGGCGATATCGGTTGAGGCATCCATCAATAGGGGCTCACGCATACACTCACCGACCTTGGCTAACATGAAGCCCGCCATGGTCACGCCTCCGTCAGCGCGCTTTTCGGTTAATAGGCGTGCCTTATGGGCAAGCGAGTGCCTAAAGAACTGCTCAAAGGATGGGTACTGCCGACACAGCTGCATAAACAGAGCGCTGGGCATGAGATAACACAAGCATTCATGTTCGGCCTGGAAGCGATAGCGGCTTTTTCCATTTAAAATACTGATGGCGCCGAATAGATCACCTGCCGTGTAGTGCCCAATAACGGTGCTGGCAGCGGGTAAGGTGGGGTCAATCTCAGCGACGTCACCTCTATGTACCAGAAATACGTACTCGCCCGTAGCGCCCATTTCTAAAATAATTTCATCACGATCAAAATAAGCAAGATCCATACCTCGGCGAACGAAGTCACGCCCCTCATCATCGAGTAGCGTAAACGGCAGTTGGGACAGCTCAACATCAACCATCAGGCCTGACCTCACACAACAAAAGCTCATACAGCAAGCTGGCAGAAGTACACCAACGATGATGGCATTGAGATAGCCATTGCAGCAGGCAACCTCAAAACCCGTATGTCGCTTGTTATTATTAGACGGTGAACATAAATACCGTACTCAGCAAACAGCTTTATAAAAACATGCTACTTAATGGTTAAAGCCATCCTTTCACTATATACCTTTAGCTATTATTCCAACGTCGACTCGACGTTGGTTTTAACGACTAAAGTAGTGCTTTTTTAAGCATACAACTATCAATATCAAACCATCTATTCAAAGTAGCAAACATTATCTTTTAGCCAAACACTAGACCATTGTTCAAGGACAGAGTAGCTTACCGCCAAAGCATCATAAAAATTTTGATTTTCATCGACTTAAAAACTAGGAAACCACCCTAAAAGCAGTAGTGATACCAAAGTCTGGGATTTATTTTTTAGCGATTATTGTCCAGTATTAACCATGTGTCATTCAGGGTAATTGCATATGGCTAATTAAAACTTACCCAAGCACTAAGAGATCAACTAGCTTAAACAGCAACAGACTAAAAATGACAACTAAGAAGCAAGTGATTTTGGTGTGCCATTACCCTGATGCGCCAAACGCTATTCCTAGTGAACTTTCCAATCCTTAAAAAACAAGTGGAGAGCAACACAATGGCAGACGACAAATCTAATGCTGCTGAATACTGGAAAGCCAACGTCCGCTTAATCTTCGGGTGCCTGATTGTTTGGGCATTCGTTTCTTATGGATGTGCAATTCTGTTTCGTCCTTTGTTGGCGGGCATTCCAGTCGGGGGGACAGACCTGGGCTTCTGGTTTGCTCAGCAAGGCTCCATTCTTACCTTCATTGTGCTTATCTTCTTCTATGCCTGGAGAATGAATAAGCTCGATAAAAAATATGGTCTTGAGGAGTAAGCCAGTATGAGCCAGTTTGCAATTAACTTACTGTTCGTTGGCGCCTCCTTCGCCCTGTATATCGGTATCGCGATTTGGGCGCGTGCGGGATCCACGAAGGACTTCTACGTTGCCGGTGGCGGCGTTCATCCGATTACCAACGGCATGGCGACAGCCGCTGACTGGATGTCGGCAGCCTCGTTTATTTCCATGGCGGGTCTTCTGGCCTCCGGTGGCTATGCTAACTCCACGTTCCTGATGGGCTGGACCGGCGGCTACGTTATTCTAGCCATGTTGCTGGCCCCGTATCTGCGTAAGTTTGGCAAGTTCACCGTGCCTGACTTTATTGGCGACCGCTTCTACAGCAATACCGCCCGTTTAGTCGCCATTGTGTGCTTAATTGTAGCGTCAGTGACTTACGTTATCGGTCAAATGACCGGTGCGGGCGTTGCCTTCTCGCGCTTTTTGGAAGTCAGCAACACCTGGGGCATCTGGCTCGCCGCGCTGATCGTTTTCCTATATGCCGTTTTCGGCGGCATGAAAGGGATCACTTACACTCAGGTCGCTCAGTACATCGTTCTGATCGTGGCCTACACCATTCCTGCGGTGTTTATTGCCTTCCAGCTTACCGGCAACCCAATCCCCATGTTCGGCATGTTCAGCACACATACCGAATCGGGTATTCCCCTACTGCAGAAGCTCGATGACGTGGTAAGCGCACTAGGCTTTCAGGACTACACCGCCGATGTAGACAATAAACTGAATATGGTGCTGTTCACGCTTTCACTGATGGTAGGTACCGCAGGCCTTCCTCACGTTATTATCCGCTTCTTCACCGTACCCAAGGTAGCTGATGCACGCTGGTCAGCAGGCTGGGCGCTGGTATTTATCGCCCTGCTCTACCTGACGGCGCCGGCGGTGGGCTCCATGGCACGCCTTAACCTGATGACCACGGTTTACCCTGAAATGGCTGGTCAGGTTGAAAACTATGACGAAGCCGCACAAAATCCCATTCTCTACGAAGAGCGTCCGGAGTGGTTCCGCACCTGGGAAGATACTGGGCTAATCACCTTCAATGATGTTAACAACGATGGTCGCATTCAGTTCTATAACGATGCAACTGATTACACTGATCGTGGCTGGGAAGGCAACGAGCTGACGGTTAACAACGATATTCTGGTACTTGCTAACCCGGAAATCGCTAACCTGCCAGGCTGGGTCATCGGTTTAATCGCGGCTGGCGGTATTGCTGCGGCCCTTTCAACGGCGGCTGGTCTTCTGCTCGCGATCTCCTCGGCAATCAGTCACGACTTGATCAAGACCATGATTAATCCGAAGATTTCCGAAAAAGGAGAAATGCTCGCAGCCCGGATCTCCATGGGTGGCGCCATCCTGCTGGCCACTTACCTGGGCTTGAACCCACCCGGTTTTGCGGCTCAAACGGTAGCATTGGCCTTCGGTATTGCCGGTGCCTCGCTGTTCCCGGCGTTGATGATGGGTATTTTCTCGACCCGCATGAACAACATGGGCGCGATTGCCGGTATGCTGGCAGGCCTGATCTGTACGCTGCTGTATATCTTCACCTATCTGGGCTGGTTCTTTATCCCAGGCACCAACACGTTGGCCAATACTCCGGATAACTGGATTCTGGGGATCTCACCACTCTCCTTCGGTGCGGTAGGTGCGATGATCAACTTCGCAGTTGCCTTTGCAGTCTCCAGCGTGACAGCCGCACCGCCGCGGGAAATTCAGGAGCTGGTGGAAAGCGTTCGCTATCCAAAAGGTGCTGGTGCAGCGGTCGATCATTAAGCCATAATCATTTCCTCGGCTTGTCGCAACAGACTGCTTTGGAATCAAAAGTGACCATCGGGCCTCCTAAGGGAGGCCCGATGACTTTCAGAAAGGATATTTTATGATATGGCACTTGATCGCCGCAGTATTTGCCGGGCTTGCCGCCGCCGGCATTGGGCTGATCCTTAGAACCCTTAGCCGCAAACGGCTACCCAAATGGATTGTGCCGGTATGCGGTGGACTAGGCATGCTGGGCTATCAAATCCAGGTGGAGTATTCATGGTTTGAACACAAGCAGGCACAGTTGCCTGACACTGCCATTGTCATTTCAAGCGATACTTCAAGCGCCGTATGGCGTCCCTGGACGTTTGCTTTTCCCATGACCACCAAGTTTAGCGTTGTCGATAGCGACAATATCGTTGCCCGTGAGATTGATGGCACACCGGTGGTGGAATTTATTCTGTATCAGTTCGAGCGCCACCATACCGATATCCTCATCACCCAACCCTACGTTCTAAACTGCGACAGCCGCGAGCTGATACCACTAAATAACGCCACCGGAGAAGCACAGCTGAGCGAGCTTCGCCGACTGCGCGAAACATCGCCGCTATTAACCACCGTGTGCGGACTCGCTAGCGCCTAAGCGAGACGTAAGTGTTCGTCTTCGCCTAGAATGAGGCTCTTTGTACGCGCCGCTCGCTGGGCGAGATAAACGTTGGTGGGGGAATAGGCATGTTTCACGGTGGGCTACTGGTCGCAGTATCACTGCTTTATATTGCGATTCTATTCGGTATTGCCTGGTACGGTGACCGCCGTGCACGTACCCACGGCGCCAGCCGTCGGCGCCCCCTGATCTATAGCCTGGCGCTGGCAATTTACTGCACCTCCTGGACGTTTTACGGGGCGGTGGGCCAGGCAGCTACAGCAGGCTGGTCTTTTGCGAGTATTTTTGTTGGCCCTATTCTGACGTTTTTGCTCTTTTGGCCAGTGCTGGCCAAGATGATCCGCGTCGCCAAGCACCAAAACGTCACCTCCATTGCGGATTTTATCGCCTCGCGCTACGGCAAAACCCAGTCGCTTGCGGCGTTTGCAAGCTTAGTAGCGCTAGTCGGTACCCTTCCCTACATCGCGCTTCAGCTTAAAGCCGTATCGACCACGTTTAGTGTGCTGACCGAAGCCAATGATGCCGTCGGTGCGCCGCTGTTTGGCGACACAGCGTTTTACGTTGCCATCGTGATGGTGGTTTTTGCGATTTTATTTGGTACTCGCCATACCGATGCGACCGAACACCACGAAGGCCTGATTCATGCCGTCGCGTTTGAATCGATCGTCAAGCTGTTAGCCTTTTTGGTGCTAGGGGCTTATGTTACCTGGGGCATGTTCGGCGGTTTGGGCGAGTTGATGAGCCATGCCGACAGCCAGCTTGAACTTCAGCGCCAGTTGGCGAATCAGGATTTTGGACACGGCTTCTGGGCACAGACACTGCTCGCCATGCTGGCCATTTTATGTCTTCCCCGGCAGTTTCATGTCGCCGTGGTTGAGAACATTCACCCTGACGATGCCACCAAAGCCCGCTGGTTGTTCCCGCTTTATCTGTTTGCCATCGCCTTTTTCGTCGTGCCGCTGGCAGCAGCCGGGCTGTTACTCTTTTCAGAAACCGGCGTGGAACCCGATACCTACGTATTGGCGCTTTCCATGCAGTCCGGCCATCAATGGCTAACCCTGCTGACCTTTATTGGTGGATTTTCGGCTGCGACCGGCATGGTGATCGTGGCGGCGGTCGCCGTATCCATTATGATCTCCAATGAAATCGTGATTCCCGCGCTGTTCCGGCTGCGCTGGTTTGATACCAAAGCGCGCGACTATGGACGCCTGGTACTGCGCACGCGCCGCATCACGATTGCCGTCGTCTTGGCGATGGCCTACGGCTTCTACCGGCTGATTGCCGAGTTCACCTCGCTTGCCTCCATCGGCATGCTTTCGTTTGCCGCCGCCGCTCAGTTTGCACCCGCGGTTATTGGCGGCCTTTACTGGAAACGCGGTAACCGTCTAGGCGTTATTGTGGGCATGAACGCGGGTTTTGCCATTTGGGCCTATAGCCTGTTGATGCCCGCAATGATCAATGCTGGCGTACTGCCTCAAGAGTGGCTAGCTGGCGGGCCGACAGGTATTCACTGGCTCTCCCCGACGGGGCTTTTTGGCCTGAACCTGGGCGACAGCTTTACCCACGGCGTGATGCTATCGCTGGGCATTAACCTGTTCTGCTATATCTTTATTTCCCAGGTGACCTCGCAGCGTGTAGTGGAGCGTATTCAGGCCTCGCTATTTGTCGACAGCGTTGAAACCCGCCAAACTTCGGTTAACCGCCCTTGGACCGGTGCCACAACGGTGGGCGATCTTAAAGTATTGTGTGAACGCTTTCTGGGCGCCGGGCAAGTCGATCGGGCATTTGAGGATTACGCCCGCCGGACCGGCAAGCCGCTGGACAACAGCACCCGAGCCTCCATTGATATTATTCAGTTTACCGAGCGTTTCCTTGCCTCGGTACTTGGCGCCTCATCGGCGCGTATTGTGGTCAACTCTGCTCTTCAAGGGCGCGGTATCGGCATTTCCGATGTTATCTCGATTGTCGATGAAGCATCCCAGGTACTGGAATTTAACCGTGCCCTGCTGCAGGCCACGATAGAGAACATCAACCAGGGCATCAGCGTTGTCGACCAAAACTTGCGCCTGGTGGTCTGGAACCAGCGCTATCTTGAGCTGTTTCGCTTCCCCGATCACCTTATCCGCGTGGGCGCGCCGATTGATCGTATCTTCCGCTACAACGCGCATAATGGCGAGTATGGCCCCGGCGATCCGGAAGAACATGTTCAGCTGCTGCTGGACAACATCCGCGATGGCCACCCCCATCGCTATGTTCGCTACCGCCAGGATGGCAGCGTACTGGAGGTACAGGGTAACCCTATGCCCGGCGGCGGGTTTGTTTACACTTATCAGGATATTACCCAGCAAAAACGCATTGAAGAAGCGCTAATTCGCTCGGAAAACAATATCCGTATTTACACCGATAACGTCCCTGCGCTGATCGCCTATTTTGATAAAGAGTGCCGCTACCTATTTACCAACCGCGCCTATGAGCAGGCATTCGGTATTGATCGTAATGCGGTCATTGGCCGACGCTTTGAAGACGTGCTCTCGCTAAAACAGGCGGAAGAACGCAGCCCTTGGGTCGAACGTGCGCTGGCCGGGGAGCGGGTGAGTTTTGAGGTCGCCATGCGCGTCAATGATGCCATGCGTTATATGCTGGTGACGTATACGCCTCACTTTGGCGACAGCCAATCGATTCTCGGCTTTTTTGCGCTGTATCAGGATATTACCGAGCGACGCCGGGCGGAAATTGCCCTTAAAGAAACTAACGAAACGCTTGAAGAGCGCGTTCGTGAGCGTACCCAGGCGCTGTCCGAGGCTAACGCCGCGCTGCGTCAGGAGAACCGCGTACGGGCCGAGGCTGAGCAAGCCTTGCGCCAAGCCAAACAGCTAGCCGAAGACGCCAACGCCTCCAAAACCCGCTTTTTGGCTGCCGCGAGCCACGATTTGCTACAGCCGTTAAACGCCGCACGGCTGTTTACCTCGGCTTTGATGCAAAACGTGACCGCCCCCGATACTCAGCGCACCATCGGACATATCGATAATTCGCTGCAGGCCGCTGAAGAGCTTCTCGGCACGCTGCTGGATATCTCCAAACTGGATGCCGGCGCCCTGACACCTCGCCGCAACCACTTTGCCCTGGCGGATATTTTCCGGCCGCTGCGCGCTGAATTTGAGGTGATGGCCGACAACCGCGGCCTTGACCTGGAGGTAGTGCCTACCCACCAGTGGGTCGACTCTGACCCGCAGATGCTTCGCCGGATTGTGCAGAACTTTTTATCCAACGCCATCCGCTACACCCAGGATGGCCGCGTGCTGCTAGGCTGCCGCCGTCAAAGTGACCGGCTGGTGATCGAAGTATGGGACAGCGGCCCGGGTATTCCGGAATCCAAGCTGACGGAAATATTCCAAGAGTTTCGTCGCCTGGATCAGGTATCGCGGCATAAAGAGAGTGAAAAGGGTCTGGGCCTGGGCCTTTCGATTGCCGACCGGATGAGCCGAGTGCTCGACCACCCTATCAAGGTGCGTTCCTGGGAAGGCCGTGGCACCGTATTCTCAGTCAGCGTTCCTATCGTTGCCGCCAGGGAAATCAGCCCGGACGAACAAGAGCCATCAAGCCGGCGCAGCGGTAATAAGCTTGCCGGTACCCGGATCGTGTGTATCGATAACGAAACGCTCATTTTGGAAGGCATGACAGCCATGCTGAGCGGCTGGGGATGCGAGGTGTTTACCGCGACCAGCATTGGGGGCGCTAAATCGATACTGCGCAATATGGACGGTGACCCCGACGCGATTCTGGCCGATTATCACTTGGACAATGAAGTCACCGGCTTGATGGCCCTGGAAGCGCTTAGTGAACGTCTATCCGGCGCGGTGCCCGGCATTGTTATTACCGCCGACCGAACGGAAGTCGTGGCCGAAGAGATCAAACGCGATGGGTATCAGCTGCTTTTGAAACCAGTAAAACCGGCCGCCTTGCGGGCGCTCTTGACCCGAACACTGCAAGCCAGCCGGGCAAATGTCTAGGCTTTGCACGAAAACTGCTTGCGCTCGACCATACGGCGTTAAAAATCAGCTCAAAATACTCATTTACACCTGTAAACTCCGTTTTTTCGCTGATTTTTGCCTTGCCTGGCCTTCGCTCAGCGACTTTTCGTACAAACCCTAAGCCGTAAAGAGCTGTATAAAGAAAAAACCTCGCTTACGGTCAACGTAAGCGAGGTTTTTTCATAAGCGCAGGCGCTTATGACACGACTTTAGGCGGCTCGACTTCCAGCTTCTGGGCGGCAATAACGGCCTGGGTGCGTGAATGCACGCCAAGCTTGCGCAAAATGGCCGTTACGTGGGCCTTGATGGTCGCTTCGGAAACATTAAGCTCGTAGGCGATCTGCTTATTGAGTAGACCTTCGGTCAGCATGTTCAAAACGCGAAACTGCTGTGGGGTTAGCGAGGCAATTGCTTCAGCAAACCGCGACTCTTCCTCGCTGGTTTCTTCCAGTACGTTGGCCAGCGCTTCCGGCAGCCAGACTTCGCCCTGCAGAATTTCGCCTACCGCCTCGGCAATCAGCTGAAGCGAAGATGATTTAGGAATAAACCCCGAGGCACCGTAGTCGATCGCCCGGCGGACAACGTAAGGCTCGTCGCTGCCCGATACGACGGCTACCGGAATATCCGGCATCTGGCCACGTAATTGAATTAGCCCGGAAAAACCGTGGGCGCCGGGCATATGTAAATCCAGCAAAATCAAATCGGCATCGGGATGACGATTTACCACTTCCGTTGTGGCTTCCATGGTGTCGGCTTCGACAATCTCAGCCTGGGGGGCTAATTGGCGCAAGGCCTGTGTGAGCGCTGCACGAAACAGCGGATGGTCGTCTGCAACGATAAACTTATGGGCTACTGCCATGGATATTCCTCCGGTTCCTCGTGCAGCGGAATTACTTGCCGCTACGACGCTAGGCTCATACGGTCAACGCATGGTACCCCAGGGCTTCTTGTTGCCCAAGTATACATGCATATTTTGTCATCATTATGTCACCCATTTAAACGCAACAGTGCCGGCTCTGTGGCCGGCACTCCAACGCTTAAGCGCGGTATGCTGCTATCGACGCTCTTGTTGGCTGACGCTTATCAAGTCGGGTAGCGCTCAGTGAGCTTAAACCACTGAGTAGTAAGCTACTATTGATTGGCTCTATGCTCAATCAATTCGTCAACCACCGACGGATCTGCCAGGGTACTGGTGTCACCCAGACCATCACATTCGTTGGCAGCAATTTTGCGCAGAATACGCCGCATGATTTTGCCCGAGCGCGTTTTGGGTAACCCCGGCGCCCACTGAATCACATCGGGAGACGCAATTGGCCCAATATCTTTACGCACCCAAAGCGACAGCTCTTTCTTGAGTTCATCGGTGGGGTCGATGCCGTCATTCAAGGTCACATAGATATAAATACCCTGGCCCTTGATATCGTGAGGGAAGCCTACGACCGCGGCTTCGGCAACGGCTGAGTGCGCGACCAGCGACGACTCAATTTCAGCCGTACCCATCCGGTGGCCTGATACGTTCAATACGTCATCAACGCGTCCGGTAATCCAGTAGTAGCCGTCTTCATCACGGCGACAGCCGTCACCGGTGAAGTACATGCCATCATAGGTCGCAAAATAGGTCTGCACGAAACGCTCATGATCCCCCCAGATTGAGCGTGCCTGCCCCGGCCAGGAATCCAGAATCACCAGATTACCTTCAGTGGCGCCTTCCAATAGATGGCCTTCGTTATCCACCAGTGCCGGCTGTACACCAAAGAAAGGCAGCGTGGCTGAACCGGGTTTTAGGTCGATTGCGCCAGGCAGCGGGGTAATCATGATGCCGCCGGTTTCGGTCTGCCACCAGGTATCCACAATCGGGCATTGGCTATTACCGATCACGCGGTAAAACCACTCCCAGGCTTCCGGGTTGATCGGCTCACCTACCGAGCCGAGCAGACGCAGGCTATCGCGCGAACTGGTATCCATGACGTTATCGCCATGGGCCATCAGGGCACGCACAGCGGTCGGTGCGGTATATAAAATGTTGACCTTGTGCTTATCGACGATCTCACCCATGCGACCGTGGGTCGGATAGCTTGGCACGCCTTCAAACATCAGCGTGGTCGCGCCATTGGCAAGCGGCCCGTAAACGATATAGCTATGTCCGGTGACCCAGCCGACATCCGCGCTGCACCAGTAGACCTCGCCATCCTGGTAGTCGAACACGTACTGGTGGGTCATGGCAGCATATGTCAAGTAGCCACCGGTGGTGTGCTTGAGGCCTTTGGGCGCGCCGGTGGAACCTGAGGTATACAGAATGAACAGCGGGTCTTCGGCGCCCATCGGCTCGGCGGTGCACTCGGGTAGCTGTCGATCGACCAGCTCATCGAACCAGAGATCGCGGCCCTCAACCCAGTCAATATCACCGCCGGTGCGTTTCACCACCAGTACGTTCTTGCAGACATCGGTGCCGTCGCGGGTCAGTGCTGAATCGACGTTCTCCTTGAGCGGCACCTGCTTGCCGCCGCGTACGGACTCGTCGGCGGTAATGATCAACTTGGAATCGGCACCAATAATCCGCTGAGCCACCGCGTCCGGCGAGAAGCCGCCAAACACTACCGAGTGAACCGCGCCAATCCGTGCGCAGGCAAGCATCGCCATGGCCGCTTCCGGAATCATCGGCATGTACAGCGTTACCGTATCGCCTTTCTCGATACCCAGTGATTTCAGGGCATTAGCCAGCTGACAGGTGCGCTCGTACAGCTCGCGATAGCTGATATGCTTGGATTCGTCAGGGTTATCGCCTTCCCAGATAATCGCGGTCTGGTCGCCACGCTTTTCCAGATGACGATCAAGGCAGTTCGCGCTTACGTTGAGCACGCCATCCTCGAACCAGCGGATATCCACGTTATCGCGTTTGAAAGAGGTGTTCTTGATCTTGGTCGGCGCTTTTATCCAGTCAAGACGCTTGGCCTGTTCCGCCCAGAAACCTTCGGGATCATCCTTAGACTGCTGGTACATGGCCGTGAATTTATCTTTATCGGCCCAGGCATTGGCGGCGATAGCATCGCGCACCGGATAGACGTTTTGATGTTCGCTCATAGTTGCCTCTGTCCGTGGAAACGCACTCTCAATAGGAATGTAGTCGGTATTATTATTGGTTGCCCCGACACCACTAAATGTTCCCCTAGCATAAACCTCCCTTAGACACCTTCCTCTTAGACATTGGTATTAGCAATTTTTAATTTAAAAACAGCAACCTAGAAGCAACCTACGGCTTTGAACATGGAGTATAGACCAACATCTGCTGACAATGGCGACAACGATAGCCGCGGCCTTTTTTGACTAAACCATGGCGTCTGGCCGTCAACTGATGGGTACGACAGCCGCACTGGTAACGATAAGGCGCAGGCTGGGCCTTTTGCGTATTAAAGCGATGGGTAACCTGAGGCACCAGACCAAACAGATTGCGCATCACGCTTTGCCATTCGCGCCCGTGCGGCTTTAAGCGCTGCCCATCGCGCAGGTGAAAGACCAGCCAGTGAGCCATCTCATGGGGAATGACTTCATCAAAAAAAGCGCTGCGATTTTCACTGAGCAAGATGAGGTTGAAGCGTAAGCCGCCCCGCCCCAGGTGGGCCTGCCCTGCCGACGCACCTTTTAAATCAAACCAGATGCCTGGGCGCGGCAGCTGTGGGTAAACCTCAAGGCAGCGCTCCCAGGCCTGTTCAGCACGCTCAACAGCGGCTTGCTGCAGGGCTTCTAAACACAAAGCTTCCAACTCATCATTCGGCCAGGGCGGCAGCGGCGATACACCCGTTAGCGATGCGCCTATTAGTGATAAACTTGCCATTAATGAATGCCTGAAAGATCGTTCCCCATTAGTATCATTTTTTAAACGACTCAACCCATGAGGCTTGCTATGGCAGAGCGCCCCGACGATTCAAACGCGCCAGACACCGCCCCTCCTCAGCCACTGCTTACCGATGAGCAGCTCGACAGGCTGGATGACTTCCTCGACTCCGAGCAGGTAGACGAGGACGCGCTGGATCTGATCTCGGCCCACGGTTTTTTGGTGGCGCTAGCGGTCGCGCCCAGCGAAGTATCGCCAGCACAGTGGCTTGCTGAGCTGTTTCAAGGCGAACCGCGCTATGCCGATGATAGCGAGCGCGATGAAATCATTAACCTGTTGACGCTACTGCGCGATAACGCGATGGCGGTACTCGAGCAAGGCGGACTTCCCGAACTGCCCTTTGAATTAACCCTGGACGGCCTGCCTGCGGAAGAAACGCCTATCGGCGACTGGTGCGCGGGCTTTATGGAAGGCGTCTTCAGCGACGAAAGCGCCTGGTTCCAGGACGATGAAGAAGCCGCGGCGACGCTGCTTTTACCCTTTATGCTGCTTTCCGGGCTATTTGATGACGAGCCCGACATGGCCGAGATGGCAAGCGATAGCGCACGCCAGGAGACGCTGGTAGAGCAATTGCCAGAACTGGTGCTTGATCTGTACTTGCACTACCGCGTCCCGCCGGAAACGCCTAAGCCCAAACCGCGCAAAAAGACGCCCGCCAAGGGCCAAAAGCGCCGCTAGGTAAATGGCCGCGTTATGCGGCCCCTTACTTAAGCCGGGTAATTACTGAGTCCAGGGTACCGAAAACCCACTCAAAAACACGCTGTGTCCAGGGGCGCGCAGCCCACTCTTCGGCCAGCACTTCTTTGCTGGCCGAAAAATTACGCTCGAACATCGCCTGCACGTCTTGGGCAAGGCCTTTATCCATGGCTTCCTGATTAGCTTCCAGATTCCAGTGCAAATTCCAATGATCGAAATTGCATGAGCCAATACTCACCCATTCGTCAGCGAGTATGAATTTGGCGTGTATGAACGTGGGCTGGAATTCATAAATGCGCACGCCCGCTTTCAGCATCGCCTGGTAGAAGCGCTGCCCGGCATAACGCACGCTGGGATGGTCATGCTTGGAGCCAGGAAGTAAGAGACGTACATCGACCCCACGCCTGGCTGCACGAGCCAAGCGGCGGCGCAATGCAAAGGTAGGCACAAAGTAAGGCGTACATAACCAGAGACGGTTCTGAGCCCTACCCACCTGGCGATAAAGCGAGTGGCGAATTGCTTGATAACGATAGCCTCTGCCCTGCATTGCGCGCCCTGGGGCGCCATCATCAAACGCCATCGCTTTGCGCTGTTTGGGAAGGGATTCTGGAGAACGCTTGTCGTCGGCACGCGTTAACCGCGAACGCCATAGCCGCCGAAATAGCGCCTCCCAATCGGCAACCACCGGCCCTTCAATACGCACGGCAATTTCGTACCATGCCTTTAAGAATTCATCTACCGCGCCAAAGCCACCGGTAAAGGCAACGTCGCCATCAATGACCACAATCTTACGGTGGTCACGACTCAGGTTGCGAGCCAGCGAGTGTAGCCCCAGCGGATTGAAAAACCGTAGAGCTACACCAGCATCCAGAAGCCGCTCACGGTCTTTTCTGGCAAGCCCCATGGCACCAAAGCCATCAAGCAGCAAGTAAACGCTGATGCCACGCTGGGCGGCTTTACCAAGCGCTGCTATAAGCTGGTCGGCAAGCTCTCCCGACTCCATCAAGTAAAGCTCTACCATTACGTAGTGGCTTGCATTGTCGATGGCGTCGAACATGGCAGGCAAGAAACGCGAAGCCTCGGGCAGTAGGCTAAACCGGTTGCCCTCGTGCCATGTTTGAGGCTGATACTGCATAGTGTCCTGCTCCTTATGGGCGTCCTTGATCAGCAATGCACATCAGTCTAACGATGCAGCGACTGTTTGACATACAAATCGTACCGGCTGGTCTTGCCTTCCAGCACATGCTGAGGCGCAGGCCCCTCGATGGGCGGGGCTTTACGGGGACGCTTTACCACCACTCGATGCGTCGCGACATCGAGTGCGGCTTCCAGCAATCGGGGGGCATCATCATCATCGCCCGCCAGCTCACGAAACAGGCGCATGTCTTTTTTGACCAGCGCGGATTTCTCGCGATGCGGAAACATCGGGTCCAGATGAATCACCTGGGGGTCAAACGCGGCACCCTCAATCAGGGTTTCAAGCGACGCTACGGCATCGCCATGTCGCAGCGTCATGCGCGCCACTATCTCAGCGATTGCCGGCGCTTTGGCGGCCCGTCTCAGGCCGTCTTCCAGCAGCGCGGCAATCGCTTCGACTCGCTCGATCAACAGTACACAAGCACCCAGGCTTGCCAGCACAAAGGCGTCCCGGCCAAGTCCTGCGGTGGCATCGACAATGCTTGGCGTCACGCCTTTCGCTAACCCGCAGGCCTTGGCCACCAGTTGACCTCGGCCGCCCCCGAATTGGCGGCGATGGGCAGCTTTGCCCGCAGCAAAGTCAACGCTTAACGGCTTACCGTAAAGCTTTTCATCCCCCGCCAGCACCAAGCGGCCCTCGTCATACACCAACCTAAGCCCTTCGGGCAGTACGGCCGTTTCAGACAGGCTCATGCCGGCTTTTTCCAGGCAACGTTGTTACGCAGATAGACCGGCTGGGCCAGATGAGCAGGTTGCCCAAGACCTGCCGCTAAATCTTCCGCGCCGAGCCAGGCCATTTCTTCAGCCCGTGGTTCCAGATCAACAAGGTGCTGGGACATGCGTACTTGTACCGTGGCCGCAAAACGCTCCCATAGGGTAAAGCCTGATCCCACCCCAACCCAGTCGGTTTCGTCTTCGGACAGATAAAACGCTTCGGGCGGCAGTACTGCCTCGGCGCGCTCAAGGCTAACGGTGTCGTTCAGGCAGTGCCAGGTAGCAGCGTAGATTTCTCCCATCCGCGCGTCCAACGCCGTCACGACGTAGCGCAGGTGAAAACGCCGATGTGCCTGCAAGGCCAGAGCTTTCAGTGTAGATACACCTAGTAACGGGCGATCCAGGCCAAAGGCCAGTCCCTGCGCCGTACCTGTGGCGATTCTTAAGCCGGTGAACGACCCAGGCCCCTGCCCAAAGGCAATGGCATCAAGTGCCGCCGGGGTGATCTGCGCTTCTGCCAACAGCTCATCCACCATGGGCATGAGTCGCCGGGTATGCGCGCGTGGCGTCATCTCGTAGCGCGCTAGGCACTCGTGAGTTTCGCCATTCTGGCGTAGCAGCGCTACCGAGCAGGCGCTTGATGAGGCGTCTAGCGCAAGAAGGTGTAACGACATAGCGATTCAGCACTCGTGATAAGTATCCAGGCATTATACCTTTAGTGCACCCATACGACGATGGCCCGCGTTAGGCGGGCCATCGGTGACTGCTTACACAAGGTGTAATCAGTTAAGCGCTTCTTTTACCTGACGGGTAATATCAGTAACGCTACCCACACCTTCAACGCGGTGGTATTGAGGCGCCGACTGCGGGTCGCTGCTGGCCCACTGCTGGTAGTAATCTACCAACGGCGCGGTCTGATCGTGATAGACCGACAGACGGTTACGCACTGTGGACTCCTGATCGTCCTCACGCTGAATCAACTGCTCTCCGGTCACATCATCCTTACCCGGTTCTTTAGGGGGATTGTGATCGACGTGATACACACGACCCGAGGCTGGATGAACGCGACGCCCTGCCAAACGGTTCACGATCTCTTCATCCGGCACGGCGATCTCAAGCACGTGATCGATTTTTACGCCACCGTCCTTCATCGCATCGGCTTGCGGGATGGTGCGGGGAAAGCCATCGAACAGGAAACCGTTTTCACAGTCAGGCTGGCTGATGCGCTCTTTCACCAGATCAATGATGATCTCGTCAGACACCAAACCGCCGGTGTTCATGATCTCTTTTACTTTTAGCCCCAGCTCCGTGCCGTCTTTAATCGCCGCGCGCAGCATATCCCCGGTGGAAATCTGGGGAATCTTGAACTGCTCACAAATATATTGAGCTTGAGTCCCCTTCCCCGCGCCGGGGGCACCCAACAGGATTAAACGCATGGCACTGCTCCTTGAATGTAAAAAATGCGACACAATGTATTAACCGACAATAACCGCGCCACTCAGGCGGCACAACTCCCCAAAAGCCTGAGAGGGGCATTTTTCTGAGTTTTTTTTAAATAAAACAGATAAGTGATGTTTGTCTGCTACTTTGGTCACTCTTATTAAGGCATCAGGGGTTGTACGAAACGTCAGCCGATACCGATAATTTTTCGTACAAAGCCTAAACGCGAGCGGCGCCCATCACTGGGCGCCGCTTGGTAAACCGTATCGATTACCGCTCATTCCGTTTATAACATTACAGGAGCAGACGGCGGATATCGGTCAGTACATCTGCCAGGAACGCGGTGAAGCGCGCTGCATCAGCCCCGTTAATGGCGCGGTGGTCATAGGAAAGCGACAACGGCATCATCAAGCGCGGCTGGAAGGCATTGCCATCCCAGACTGGCTTCATCTGCGCCTTGGAAACCCCAAGAATAGCCACTTCCGGCGCGTTCACGATCGGCGTAAAGGCGGTACCACCAATCGAGCCCAGGCTCGAAATAGTGAAACAGCCGCCGGTCATTTCTTCACGCTTGAGCTTTTTGGTTTGTGCTTTCTTACCCAGCTCCGCCATATCCTTGGCAATCTCTATCAAGGATTTCTTGTCGGCATCGCGCAGCACCGGCACCATCAAGCCATCGGGCGTATCCACCGCAATACCGATATGGACGTAGTTCTTCCATACCAGCGTTTCGCCATCGCCTTTCAGACTGACATTGAACTGCGGGAATTTACGCAGCGCAAACGCACAGGCCTTAACCAGGAACGGCAGCGGCGTGAGCTTGGCACCCTGGGCTTCGGCTTCCGCCTTCATCGACTTACGGAAGTTCTCAAGCTCAGTGATATCCGCTTCGTCAAACTGAGTAACGTGAGGCACGTTAAGCCAGCTGCGATGCAAATTGGTTGCGCCCATTTTAAGCAGGCGACCCATCGGCTTCTCTTCGACTTCACCGAACTGGCTGAAATCGACTTCCGGAATCGGCGGAATACCCGCACCACCCGTGGCGGTTGCTGCTCCGCCGGAGGCTTGCGCCTTGCCCTGATTAGCAATGACTTGCTTCACATAGGCCTGCACATCCTCTTTCAGCACGCGCTCTTTAGGCCCACTGGGCTTGACCAGACCGATATCGACGCCAAGCTCACGCGCCAGCATACGCACGGCTGGGCCAGCGTGTACCAGCTTACCATCACGCGGCTTGTGCGCGGCCATCTGCGCTTCAGGGCTAGGCGTACCTGCTGATCCGCTCTGTTTAGAAGAATCTGGCTTTGCAGCGCCCTTTTCAGCTGGCTTTTCGGAAGCTGATTTTTTCGGCGCAGGCTTGGAAGCGGCTTTTTTAGCACCAGCGACTTCGATATAGCCAATCACATCGCCTTCAGAAACGGTGTCACCCTCTTTAACGGTCAGCTCGACGAGCTTGCCTTTATAGGGGCTGGGTACGTCCATGGAGGCTTTGTCAGATTCAAGCGTAATCAACGCATCTTCTTCGTTGATTTCATCGCCTACCGCGACACCAATCTCGATAATCGGTACGTCGGTGGAGCCTGAAATATCCGGAACACGAACTTCCTTGCGTTCTGGTTCAGCACTTTCAGATTCAGTGCTGTTGCCTTCTTCCTCGGCGGTCTCGGAAGCTGCTTCAAGGTCGTCGGATACGTTGGAATCCTCGGCACTTTGCGGCGCGTCAGTAGATTCGCTTGCGTCTTCAGCGTCACCGTTGCCTTCACCCTCGATTTCCATCTGGCCGATAACATCGCCTTCGGAAACCGTATCGCCTTCTTTTACCGTAAACGCGACAATTTTACCGGTATGCGGGCTCGGTACATCCATGGAGGCTTTATCGGACTCCAGGGTGATCAGCGTATCTTCAGCGTCGATACTATCGCCTTCACTAACGGCGACTTCAATGATTTCAACGTTATCAGAGCCGCCAAGGTCGGGCACCTTGATATCCACGGTCTGCTTACCGCCGGATTTCTTGGCACTTTTCTGCTCGGTCTTGGGCTTCTCTTCCGCCGCAGGGGCTTCTTTCTGCTCGGGTTCAGACGCTTGCTTGTCGTCCTCTTCCTCGGCATCGCCGCCGCCTTCAGCTTCCAGCTCAACGATATCGTCGCCTTCGGAAACGGTATCGCCTTCCTTCACCAGCACTTTGATGACTTTGCCGCCCTTCGGGGCAGGAATGTCCATGCTGGCTTTATCGGACTCCAGCGTGATCAGGGTGTCTTCCGCTGCAATGACGTCGCCTTCCGACACCGCGATCTCGATGATTTCGACACCTTCGCTACCGCCGATGTCGGGCACTTTGATGATTTCGCTACTCAAGGTCGCGCTCCTTCCAAATCGGATCGAGCCGGCGGGTACTTAACCCGCCGGGCAGCGGTTTAGCTAGTCAGCGGGTTCGGTTTGTTGGCGTCAATACCATATTTCTTCAGGGCTTCGCCAACGTGCTTACGCTCAATTTCGCCACGTTCCGCCAGCGCACGCAGAGCGGCAACGGTGACGAAGTAACGATCTACTTCGAAGAAGTAACGAAGCTTCTCGCGCGTGTCCGAACGTCCAAAGCCATCGGTACCTAAGACAGTATAGTCGCCTGGCACCCATGCACGAACCTGATCCGCGTAGAGCTTCATGTAGTCAGTCGAGGCAATGATCGGGCCATCGCGGCCTTCCAGGCACTTCGTAACGTGAGGCTTGGTAGCCTCAGCATCCGGGTTCAGGAAGGACTCACGCTCAAGCAGCAACGCTTCGCGACGTAGTTCGTTAAAGCTGGTGACGCTCCAAATGTCAGCGCCAATGCCCCAATCTTTTTCGAGCAGCTCAGCGGCGGCTTCGACTTCGCGCAAGATGGTACCGGAGCCCATCAGCTGAACGCGACCCTTATCACCTTGGGTCTCGCGCAGCAGGTACATGCCCTTGACGATATCGTCGACCGGTACGTTCTCAAGCTCCGGATGCTCGTAGTTCTCGTTCATAACGGTCAGATAGTAGAAGCAGTTCTCTTTATCAGTGAACATGCGCTTCAAGCCATCCTGAACGATGACGGCAACTTCATGACCGTAAGTCGGGTCGTAGCTGCGGCAGTTAGGAATAGTCGACGCCTGGATCAAGCTGTGACCATCCTGGTGTTGCAAACCTTCACCGTTAAGCGTGGTACGCCCAGCGGTGCCGCCTACCATAAAGCCGCGCGCCTGCAGGTCACCTGCCGCCCACGCCAAGTCACCAATACGCTGGAAACCAAACATGGAGTAGTAGATATAGAACGGCAGCAGCGTGACGTCGTTGTTGCTGTAGGAAGTGGCCGCCGCCATCCACGCCGACATCGCGCCCGCTTCCGTAATACCTTCCTCAAGGACCTGGCCTTTCTGGTCCTCGCGGTAGTACATGATCTGGCCTTTATCCATCGGCTCGTACTTCTGGCCTTCGGCGGTATAGATACCCAGCTGACGGAACATGCCTTCCATACCGAAGGTACGTGCCTCATCAGGAATAATCGGCACCACCTGCTTGCCAAGTTTCTTATCTTTCACCAAGCCGTTAAGCACGCGTACAAACGACATGGTGGAAGAAACTTCACGGCCCTTCGAGCCACCCATTTGCGAAGCAAAGACCTTGTCTTCGAGGGTGGGAATTTCCAGTGCTTCGAAGTCACTTTTGCGGCTTGGCAGGTAACCGTTCAAACGCTCACGCTGCAGGTGCATGTACTTGAGCTCGGGAGAATCATCTTCCGGCTTGTAGTACGGCACTTCCTTGAGCTGCTCGTCAGAAAGCGGAATACCGAAGCGGTCGCGGAATTTCTTCAGCGCTTCGTATTCCATGCTCTTGACTTGGTGCGCCTCGTTGGCTGCTTCGCCATCGCCGCTACCCATACCGTAACCTTTAACGGTATGCGCAAGGATTACCGTTGGCTTACCATTAGAGGAGTTGACGGCTTCATGATAGGCCGAATATACCTTGAACGGGTCGTGGCCGCCGCGATTGAGTTTCCAGATATCTTCATCGGAAAGCTCTTTAACCATTTCTTCGGTTTCAGGATATTTACCAAAGAAGTGTTCACGGGTGTAAGCACCGCCGTTGGCTTTGTAGTTCTGGTACTCACCATCGACTGCTTCGTCCATACGTTTTTGAAGGAAGCCTTTCTTATCCTTCTCAAACAGCGGATCCCAATGGCGACCCCAAACCACTTTAATCACGTTCCAGCCAGCACCGCGGAAGACGCCTTCAAACTCGTCCATAACGCGGGAGTTACCGCGTACCGGGCCGTCCAGACGCTGCAGGTTGCAGTTGATAACGAAGATCAGGTTATCCAGGTTTTCACGGCCAGCAAGCGAAATAGCGCCTAAGGATTCTGGCTCGTCGCACTCGCCATCGCCCAGGAAACACCAGATCTTACGATCGTACATGTTTTTCATTTCGCGATGATGCAGATACTTCATCACGTGGGCCTGATAGATCGCCTGGATCGGACCAAGCCCCATAGAAACCGTCGGGAACTGCCAGTAATCCGGCATCAGCCACGGGTGCGGGTAGGACGACAGACCGTCGCCATCCACTTCCTGACGGAACTTGTCCATCTGTTCTTCAGACAGACGGCCTTCCAGGAAGGAACGCGCATAAATACCTGGCGCGACGTGGCCCTGAATATAGATCAGGTCGCCCGCAAAATCGTCCTTCGCTGCGCGGAAGAAGTGGTTAAAGCCCACATCATAAAGCGTCGCAGAGGACATGAAACTTGCAATATGGCCGCCAAGCCCGGGGTTTGCCCGGTTATTACGAATGACCTGGGCGATCGCGTTATAGCGGATTAAGGAGCGAATACGCCGCTCCATAAACAGATCACCAGGCATCGGCGCTTCACGATGAAGCGGAATCGTATTGCGGTGCGGGGTTGTCACCGAGAAGGGTACCTTCATCCCGTCACGGCGTAAGCGATCCGCCAAGCGGGTCATCAGGTAACGGGCGCGATCTTCGCCCTCACGATCCAGTACCGATTCCAGGGATTCCAGCCACTCCGTGGTTTCGATCGGATCGAGATCTTCTCTTGTCTCCAGACTCATAGAGGTCTCTCCGAATGACGATAAATGACATGAGCCCCGCTAACCCACGTGGGCTTGGGGCAGCTGCGATGATTGGTGGCCACCGCAGAACAGCATTGGCGCGGTAACGCTTAAGTCTTTTTTGCTCTAGATTCAATGAGCTACAGTGAACTCAATGTAGTAAAGCTACACAAATTTCGTAAAAGTTAGTCTTTTGTATATAGGAAGATACCGCAAAGTCGCCACGCTGCCAATTACAGAACAGCGTAAAAGCCCATCGAAAACAAACTATTGCACCGCAACATAAGCAATTTCAAAAATTGTTTCCAGATTCTCCGGCGATCAATAGTGTAGCTAAACTACCGTTTTATTTTCTTATAGTTGAAGGGCTTAACATAGGTATTTAAAGTGCATCAAGCCTTCTTGCGGTCAACAATTGGTAAAAATATGCCCAATCAAACGCCGGACCGGGGTCGGTTTTGCGCAGTGGAGCAACATACGCATGGCTGGTAATACGCGAAGCGTTTAGCCTCGGATAGCGGGCGATCAACCATTCAGTCGCTTTCACCAAGGCTTGATATTGGGCCTTGGTAAACGGGGTAATATCATCGCCTTCAAGCTCAATGCCTACTGAAAAATCGTTGAGCGTCCGGCGCTGTTCTTTTAAGCCATTATCCCACCACTGTGAGCGCCCTGCGTGCCAGGCGCGCTGATCTGTATTTACAAACTGAACACACTCGCCATCCCGACGAATCAACAAATGCGCTGAGACACATAGATGAGCAATTTCGGAAAAAAATGGGTGATCCTCCACTGCCAGCCGATTGGTAAACAGTGCCTCAATCGCCGAACCACTAAACTGCCCTGGCGGTAGGCTAATCGCGTGCAGTACCAGCAAAGACACCTCATCGCCGGGGCGCTCATCGCAGTTGGGCGACTCGACCTTTCGCGCGTATTTCCACCAGCCATCCGTCATCTCGTTATTCATCACTCGAAAGGTCTCCTCTACGTTGGCGCTCTCTTTCATTGCGCTCTTTTACTATAATGCCGGTCACACTTGATGTTGCCCAGAGAACTCACCGTTATGAATGATCAAATTGCGCTTGCCGAAGAGATCCGCACCGGCGTGGCTCACCTGCTAGCCGAAGACGTTGGCACTGGCGATATTACCGCACAGCTTATCCCAGAGAATCATTGGGCGACCGCGAAGGTAATTACCCGTGAAGCTTGCGTACTATGCGGTAAGGCCTGGGTGGATGAAATTTTTCACCAATTAGATGAGCGGGTCACGCTACGCTGGCTGGCGGCCGATAGCGACTCACTAAATCCAGAGCAATGTTTTTTAGAGCTTGAAGGGCCCGCACGTAGCCTGCTAACCGGCGAGCGTGCAGCGCTTAATATACTGCAAACTCTGTCGGCTACGGCGACCGCCACGCGCGCTAATGTCGATTTAATCGAGGGTTGCGGGGTGCGTCTGCTGGATACCCGTAAAACGCTTCCTGGACTGCGCCTGGCGCAGAAATATGCCGTCACCTGCGGCGGCGGTCACAATCACCGCATTGGCCTTTGGGACGCTTTTCTTATCAAAGAGAACCATATTGCGGCGTGCGGCGGCATTCAGGCAGCAGTGACTCAGGCACGAGCGCTAGCCGCCAACCTACTGGTTGAAGTTGAAGTCGAGACGTTTGAAGAGCTTGATCAGGCCCTGGCGGCCGGTGCCGATATCATCATGCTGGATAATTTCGCCATTGAAGATTTGCACGTTGCGGTTGAGCTAAACGGCGGGCGGGCAACGCTTGAGGCCTCGGGCAACGTCGATGCTACAACGCTCAAAGCCATTGCCGACACCGGCGTTGACTGTATTTCCAGCGGCGCGCTGACCAAGGACATTAAATCCATCGACCTTTCCATGCGAGTCACCCATACCTATAGCGTATAGGCGCACTCAGGTCTCAATAGCGCTCAGGCGTTTTTCCAGTCGATAGCGCTTAAGCGACTCACCGCTTCGCTCGACCCACTGCTCGCCCAGGTTTTCCCATCCTCGGCGCAGCAGTCGGTCAAACAGCATGACGCTGGCCTCAATTTCGACCCGATCAATGCCCTGTTCGAGCAGCATACGTTCGGCGTGAATCAACAGCGTGGTACCGATGCCTCGACCAGTTAATGAAGGCCAGACATAAAGCGTCTCGATACGCCCTTTTGGAGCATTAAACTCTAAGAAGCCGACGCAGTGCCCATCACAAACGGCTACCAGCGTTGTGTAAAGCGCCTGACGGGCTGCCCAGGCACTCGCCTCGCGGGGCAGCGCATTGGCCCAGGCGCGGCGCTGACTCAGCTCATAATGGTTTGCTGCGCCTTGCATGACCGCATGATAAAACACCTCAGCCTGATCCACGGCGTCCCGCGCTAATGCGGCGCGATAGGTTACCCGGGCAGTCGATGCTTTAGGCTCAGAAGGCACCTTGGTATTAGACATGCATCACCTCTCGCTGTTATCGAAAACAAGCTGTTCTCGAAAGCCAGCTGTTATTAAAAAATTGGGAGCGTTCAATACTCGGTGTCAGGCTGAATTCTGTTCAGTCTGCTTTATACTAGGGCGCCTATCTCAGCATAAGGCAGCATGATGCACAATGGCCCCGAAAGTGAGTCTTTTACATTGGCTCCTATAGGCTACGTTGAGAGCGACTACCCGGATAAGTTTGGTATTCCCCGTCAACCGGGCTTAGCCCCTGCGGCGGATGCCCGCCTGATACTGGTGCCCCCTTATAACGACCCGTTAACCGTGCGTGGCCTGGATGATTTTAGTCATCTGTGGGTGACATTTATCTTCCACCAAAGCCCCGAGCGCTGGACACCGCTAGTGCGCCCGCCCCGGCTGGGAGGTAATCGTAAAGTGGGCGTATTTGCCAGCCGTAGCACCCACCGGCCTAATCGGCTAGGGCTTTCACTGGTGAAGCTCGCGGGCATCGACACACGCCACGGAGTTCAGTTAAGGCTCGAAGGGTGTGATCTGGTCAGCGGCACTCCGATAGTCGACATTAAGCCTTACTTACCCTGGGCCGAAGCCCACCCTTCCGCCCAGGCGGGCTTTGCCCCTGAGGCACCTGCGTTACTGCACGTAATTTTCAGCCAATCAGCATTGGATGTGCTAACCACCCGCGCCGATAGCGCCACGCTGCATGCCCTTATCGAGCAGGTGCTAAGCCAGGACCCCCGCCCCGCCTATAAACGAGGTGAAGCGCCAGGACATACCTATGGCGTGCGCCTGCGCGATGTGGACGTGAAATTTCGCGCCCTCCAAAACGACGAAGCCACCACGTTAGAGGTGGTGGCTATCGACTAAGCTTCAGGCTAATGCGCTACGTTAAGCGGGAAACGTGATGCCCAGACGGCGGCCTACTTCTTCGTAGGCTTCGATCACACCGCCGAATTCGTAAGCATTTTAATCCTCAAGTCTTGGAATCTTGAATATAAAATGGCTCCCCAGTCCCAACTCACTTTTACAGGACACATTACCACCATGGATTTCTGCTACAGCTTTTACTAAAGCTAAGCCAAGGCCATGTCCTTGCGCCATATTATATTCACCACTACGCCTATAGTCTTCAAAGATAACATCGACATCTTTACTCTCGACACCCACACCTTTATCAAGAACATTTAAATATACCCATTTGTTATTTACAAAAATGTGTACAAGAATCTCTCCTTCATGATAGCTATATTTTACGGCATTTTCGATCAAGTTAAATATAGCTCTTGAGAGATAGCCTTTATCCCCCATCACGGGCGCTCCCTCTTCGTCATTACAAGTGCTAATTATTTTAACCCCCTTGGTCTGAGAGAGGGGAAAAATCTGATCCAATACCTCTATCACTATATCCTCTAGCAAAATAAAAGATTTTTCAAAGTTAAGTGTTTTCATCCTCGTGAGGTCAATGAAATCATTGATCATTCCCACTCCCACACTCAAGTCTTTTTCTATAGTCTGATAAAAAACTTTCTGAGGCAGGGCTAATTCTGGCTCGCGCTGAGCGTCAATAAGAGCTAGAGCCCTGGTTTGCGGCGCTTTCATATCATGAGAAAGAAACCTTAACATGCTGGCGCGCTGTGCTTCAGCTTCCACCTCACTTGTTAAATCAACCAACCATAGTAACCAGCCTTCTCCAATACTACTCACGGACGTAGCCAGACGGCTCATTTCTAATCGATAAGTACTGCCTTGTTCATCGGTACATACTCCCCCTGTACGAATGTGCTTATCTCTCATTCCAAAGATAGTGGTAGGCGGCCATAAGGATGCGAACGTCTGGCTTTCTTCAAACGTCAGGGCTTTTGGCAAATCTTCGATATGCTCAATACTACAGGAGTTGTTTTTTCCATGAAGCTTCAAAGCCTTCTTATTAGCTAACAACACCCCTCCCTCTTTGTTTAAAATAAAAATAGGCAGTGGTAAAGAATGCATAGCATCAAAAATAAAACGACGCCCCTCGACAATACGATCTAACGCAAACTCAAGTGCCTGAGACTGCTGATGTAACTTACTGCCTGAATTAAGGTTAAGCGCTTGCTCTTTATACGACAAAATAGCAGGCTCTTGGTATAAAAGATTTAACTCTTGCTTGAACCAACTTAGAAGTGTTGCCTGGCTTTGCCCAACAATAACAA
>NZ_JBQTDC010000037.1:0-40669 GCF_052353045.1 Halomonas sp. AOP7-B1-5
GTAGCGTGATATCTGTTTTTGGAAAGAGCGTTGTAATGGCGCTCAAGGCCGTCATTTATATCGATTTTTTGGAAAATGAATACCTAACCCTTGCCCTAAGCGGTTATCCTTAGCCGCCTTATTAGAGGTGCTTTTTCAAAAAAAAGCAGACGTTACCTGTATAACTTCTGACACAAGCGAACACCCATAATGAAAAAGACTTTCAGTATCCGCGCCATGTTAATCAGCCTTTTCATCATGGCAATGCTGGGCGCGGTTGCGCTTGCTGCTACCGGTTGGTTTACCAATCAGCGGCTTATCAACTCCCAGCACACTATTACCGATGAGGTGCTTCCCCTTCAGGATGCCAGCCGCCGTTTGGTACTGACCATGGCCGCTTTTGGCCAACGCCATAGTGAGCTGCTCGCTGCAGAAGATGAGTCTGCACTGGAAAACGTCGTGTCTGAAGAGACACTTAATCAACGTTTTATGGATGCACGCGAAGCGCTGAAAGAGGACGGGGCTCAAGCGCAGCTGGCAACCCTCGATAGTCATTATAATGCGCTATTGGACGGTGATGCTGAGCTTGAAATGGTGCGTCAGGTTGAGCTTAATCTGAAATCGGAAATGGACGCCCAGCTGGGCAACATGGAAATGTTTGTGAGTAGCGCCATGAGTAGCGCGGAAGAGATCGCTAACGTTTCGGTGCTTAATCAGCAGCGCTATCAGCGTGATCAAAGGGACCTTATGGAGGCGTGGCGTGAAGATGACATGACCACGCTACCCACAACGATTCTGGATGGTTTGTTTGTTCAGGGCGCCAATATAGGGCGTTATAGTGCCGATGTACGTACGGCACTGGCGATGTTGGCAGGATATGGCCATCAAATGGTACAGGCGTCCAATAGCGGGATGCTTTCCATGTTACGTCAGCAGTTTATTGAAACGCAGTTTAGCCAGGTGCGTAGTTCATTATCCGCTATTCTCGATGCGCCTAATTCCGATAGAAATCAGGCGCGTATGGTCACTGCGCTGTCTGAGGTGGTCGACGAGCTTGAAAGCATCATGATAACCGGCCCCATGTCGGTGTCTATGCTGCGTGAGCAGCAGCTGGAGCTCAGTGAGCAGGTTCAGATAGCGCTTACGAATGTCGCAAGCGCTATGCAAGCAATGCAGCAAGCGCTAGGCGAGGTAGAAAACTACGCCGTTGCTCAGGCGGATAGTGCCGTTAACCGGGCTGAAGCCTTAGCAGCTACCGGTTTGACGCTGCTGATTGGCGTAACGCTTGGAGTTGTTACGCTACTGGCCATCTTTGGCTGGCGTACGCTGGTACGTGTTCTAGGCCCGCTGGTCGCCATGCGTCGTCAGATGGAAAATATTAGCGGTGCCGCCGGTGAAAATGCCGACCTTTCACAGCGCCTGATGTTACAGCGCAATGATGAAGTGGGCCAAACCGCTCAGGCCTTTAACCGGATGATGGATACGTTTGAAGGTATGGTTGCACAGATTCGGGAAAGCGCTGAGGCCATTGCTGCGAGTAGCCGACAGATTGCCAGCGGTAATGAAAACCTCTCCCAGCGTACTGACCAGCAGTCCGCTTCGCTTGCGGAAACAGCGTCGAGCCTTGAGCAAATTACCGCAACGGTTAAGCAAACCGCTGACTATGCCGACCAGGCCAAAGATGCCAGTGGTAGTGTCGATCAGCGGGCACGTTCGGCAGGTGATATCGCCAAGCGCACTACAGCCGCGATGAGTGACATTCGCGAAGCGAGCGAGAAAATCACCTCAATCATTAAAGCCATTGACGATATTGCTTTCCAGACCAACTTACTGGCGCTAAATGCCTCCGTAGAGGCCGCTCGTGCAGGCGAACAGGGGCGTGGCTTTGCGGTAGTGGCCCAGGAAGTGCGTAAGCTTGCCGGGCGCAGTGCGGATGAGGCGGCGCAAATCCGCCATCTGGTCGATGATAGCGTGGCCAAGGTCAGCGAGGGTGAGGAGTTGGTAAATGCCTCCAGCACGCACCTTCAGGAAATTATCGATAGTCTCTCTGAAGTCACGCGCTACGTGACCGAGATCGCCGACGCAACGCAAGAGCAGTCGACGGGGATCGAGCAGATCAACCAGGCGATTTCCCAGCTAGATCAGGTAACCCACCAGAACGCTCGCTTAGTGCAGGATGCTTCAAGCGCGAGTCAGGAGCTTGATGAGCGTGCCGGTGATATGCATACGCTGGTTAGCCGCTTCAGGGTTAGCGACAGCGTTGGGCAAAATGCACTTTCATTACCGCAACATAAGGCACCGATGCAGTTAACCTAACCATCGCCGCCGTGCTTTCTTTCAGCGAACGTGTCTTAGGCACGTTCGCTGTGTTGCGTTTTAGGGGTTGATTTATAGCCGAGGTGCCTGCACCCATCAAGAGACAGTCATCCAAATCAAGGAAGTGAAATGACGACATTAGTGATTGGCGCCAACGGGCAGATCGGTAAACAGTTTTGCGAGCTGGCCAAACAGGCTGATGTGCCGATCAAGGCCATGGTGCGCAAGGATGAGCAAGCTGCCTGGTTTACTGAACGCGGCATCGAAACGGTGATCGCCGACCTTGAAGGTGAGCTTGAACATGCGTTCGAAGATTGCCATCAGGTCGTTTTTACAGCGGGTTCTGGCCCGCACACCGGCCCGGATAAAACGCTCATGATCGATCTGTTTGGTGCTATTCGGGCCGCCGACATTGCCAGTGAAAAAGGGCTTGATCGCTATATTATGGTGAGCGCTATTCGCGCAGAGCGCCCTTTGGATGCACCCGAAAAGATGCGCCCTTACATGGCTGCCAAGTTTGCCGCGGATAGCCACCTACGCTTTGCCAAAGTTCCCCACGTCATCCTCAAGCCGGGCCCCTTGACTGATGAGAAGGCAACGCACGGATTTGCCGGAACGATGCAGGCATCTCCTGAACAATCCATTACCCGGGCAGATGTTGCTCATGCCTTACTGCACGTTGTGAAAACACCTACGTTGAAAGATAAGGAGTTCACACTCTTGAACGGTAAGGAATCCATTAGTGACCTCGTGCACTAAACCCGAGTCCTTATTGACGCTCGATGCACCTGTCGGCGTGATTGCCGACACGCATGGGTTGCTACGCGATGAAGCCCTCACTTACTTAACGGGGTGTGGGCTCATTCTTCATTTAGGCGATGTCGGCCAAAAGCCGGAAGATCAGTCCATTCTTGATCGCCTTGAGCAAATAGCGCCGCTGTTTGTGGTTAAGGGCAACATCGATACCGCTCCATGGGCCGAGTCATTGCCGCTAACCCATTCGCTTGACGTAAATGGTTGGCGGCTGCATCTGGTACATCGCCTTATCGATTTCGATGAAGCGACGCCTTGTGATGTGGTTTTGCATGGCCACTCTCACAAGCCGCGTAACGAGTGGCAAGAGGATCGCCTGCTATTTAACCCCGGCGCGGCGGGCAAGCGTCGCTTTAAACTACCCATTACGCTTGGCAAATTATGGCTTGAAGAGCACCAGATAAAGCGCGCGATTATTCACTTACCGCTTTGAAGGCGCGTTCTTGGTCATAAAAAACAGTGTAGTAATGACGTACTACCCCTGAAGTAAAAGCGCTTGTTAGGCTTGTGTTACACACTCAGCGTGTGCTCGATGATAAAACAATAAGGAGTGCGGAGATGAGCAGCAAGCGTATCTTGATGATTACTGGCGACTTTACTGAAGATTACGAAACCATGGTTCCTTTCCAGGCATTGATGGCAGTTGGCCATCAGGTCGATGCTGTTTGCCCTGGCAAGGCATCGGGTGACACCGTGGCGACGGCGATTCATGATTTCGAAGGTGATCAAACCTATTCTGAAAAACCTGGTCACCGATTTGCGCTCAATGCCGATTTTGAGCGTATCGATCCCGCTGATTATGATGCCCTGGTGGTACCCGGTGGGCGTGCTCCGGAATACCTACGTTTGAATCAGGATGTGTTGACGATGGTTCGGCACTTTTTTGAAGCCAACAAGCCTGTCGCCGCGATTTGCCACGGCGCACAACTGTTAGCCGCTGCAAAAGTGCTCGAAGGAAGGCAGTGTTCTGCATACCCGGCTTGCCAGCCAGAAGTTGAGCTTGCGGGCGGGCATTTCGCCAGCATCGACGTAAGTGACGCGGTAACCGATGGCAACCTGGTAACGGCGCCCGCTTGGCCAGCACACCCAGCTTGGCTTGCTCAATTTATGGCGCTGCTAAACAAGTGAGCACTGGGTCGTTAGCATAATCATATAAAGCGAAGCCTGCGCGCCTAACCGACATGCATCTACAGACATGCATCTACAGACATTAGGCGCGTAGCGTCGTTGCCCGCTATGCTAACGACTTATCTGAACGTTAAGAGATCACACCCATGTGCAAACTCTTTATTCACGCCAATCCTGAGCTGTGGTCCAGCGCGACGCATTCACTGCGTATTGATGGCATGGTGACGAGCGTGCGAATGGAGCACTACTTCTGGCTCATTCTGGAAGAGATCGCCACGCGTGATGGTATGAATACGGCTCAACTGATTACTCGCCTATATCATGAATCTATCGATGCCGGACACGACCTGGGTAATTTCACCTCGTTTTTACGCGTGTGCGCGCTGCGTTACCAGGCGCTTCAACTATCGGGAGACATTCCCGCTCAGCATGAGGTACCGATTGCGACTCTGGATGCCGAGGAAATACTCTTTCGTGAAAGTCGATCCAGGCGCAGCCAGGTTCACTAATCCTTACCGCCTCAGAGTTATAATGAGCAACATTAAGGCCCCGATGGGTAGCGATAAAGATAGTGGCGGAGACGGTACTTGAAACAGTACTTGAGACAGTACTCAAGACAGTCATTAACAGGACTTTTATGACAGATGTTGCCACTGCCGTGCGTCAATTACTCGCCACGGCACCGGAAAAAACATTACCGATGACTTATCAACAAGTGGCGGCGGCATTGGGCTTGACGCCTCCTCGTACTATTCAGCGGGTAGCGCAGGCGTTGGAACAGCTTATGCGCGACGATGCCGCTTCTCATCGGCCGTTTATCGCTGCATTGGTGGTTAGCCGCCGAGGCGAAAATATGCCCGCCGCTGGGTTCTTTGAGCAAGCCGTCGCGTTGGGGCGCTTTCCTGCTCACCCCATACAGCATACGGAGGCTTATCGCGCTGAATATCAGCAGGCGTTGGCATCGCGTTCAAACGCATAATCTTATTTAGACGGCTTGCGTAACGGATCAAGCAAGTCGCTCAGCCCGTTATGGTCAATCTCCTGCATTAGTTGCAGCAGCTGGCCAATTTCTCCCGATGGAAATCCCTCCCGCGCAAACCAGTTAAGATAGGGCCCCGGCAGATCGGCAATCAGCCAGCCCTGGTGTTTGCCGAATGGCATCGTACGGGTGACCAGTTTTTCAAGGTCTTCAGGCCTCATATCTTTGTTTCCTCTGTGCTTATCTACCGCGCTGGTTTCCGAAAAGACGTAATTTTGTTAGACTTTAGTCGACAAATTATACCCCCCCTCGATGCCGGGCGATTATAGCTTCGGTAAGTTACTTATGTATCGTCTGGATATGACATGCACAAACGTTTTAGTTTTTTACTCTGCACACCGCTTCTGGCGATGGCAGCGATGCCCGTTTCGGCTGATGAGCCTGTTGATGTTGTATTAATTGGTGGCGGTATCATGAGCGCCACACTAGGTACCTATCTTCAAGAATTAGAACCTGATTGGGATATCTATCTTTACGAACGCCTGAGTCAGGTTGCTGAAGAAAGTTCCAACGCCTGGAATAACGCAGGCAGCGGCCACTCTGCCTTTATGGAAATGAATTATACGCCGGGTGATGGCGAGCACGTTGAAATTGAGCGCGCGGTTAATGTTACCGAACAGTTTGAAATTTCCCGTCAGTTCTGGGCCCATCAGGTTGACCAAGGGATTCTTAGCGACCCCAAAGCCTTTATTAATTCGGTACCGCATCACGCGTTGGTGTGGGGGCAAGACGATGTCGCTTTCCTGCGCGAACGTTATGCACGCATGACTGAAAACCCGCTATATGAAGGCATGGAATACTCGGAAGATCGCCAGGAGATCGCTGAGTGGATGCCGCTTGTCATGGTCGGTCGTGATGACAACGAGCCGGTTGCCGCGACCCGCATGCAGATGGGTACAGAAGTTAACTATGGTGCCCAGGCTCGCCAGATGATTGAAGGCTTGGGTGATAGCGATAACTTCACCCTCTCGCTTAACAGTGAAGTGCGCGGCCTTGAACGCAATGACGACGATACCTGGCATGTGACGATTAAAAACCTGGAAAGCGGTGATGAATCCACCGTTGACGCCCGGTTTGTGTTTATTGGGGCTGGCGGTGCCGCGCTGCCGCTACTTCAGGAATCTGGTATTCCGGAAGCGAATGCCTATGCCGGCTTCCCGGTGGGCGGTCAGTTCCTGTACACCACCAATCCTGACGTTGTGTCTCAACATCAGATCAAGGTATACGCCAAAGCGGGCGAAGGCTCTCCGCCAATGTCGGTGCCGCACCTAGACTTCCGTAACCTGGATGGCAAGCCAGCGCTGTTCTATGGCCCGTTTGCGACTTTCTCGAGCAAGTTTCTGAAAGAAGGCTCGTGGACTGACCTATTTGGCTCCATGACGTTTGATAATATCTGGCCGACAACTCAGGTAGGAATGCACAATTTCAACCTGGTGCGCTACCTGGTGGGCCAGGTAATGATGTCAGATGATGACCGCTTTGAAGCACTGCAGGATTTTTACCCCGAAGCGAACAGCGATGATTGGGAGCTGTGGACTGCTGGCCAGCGGGTTCAGATCATCAAGGATGACCCTGAGCGTGGCGGACTCCTGCAGTTTGGTACCGAAGTGGTAAGCTCTGAAGACGGCTCTATTGCCGCACTTCTGGGTGCTTCACCCGGTGCCTCTACCGCGCCGCCCATCATGCTGCATTTGCTGGAAAACGTGTTCGCTGAGCAGGTACAAAGCGACGAGTGGCAGGAAAAACTGACCCAGATCGTGCCTTCCTACGGCCAGCGCCTTTCCGAAAACCCAGAGCTGCTGCGTGAAATGCGTGTATATACGGCAGAAGCGCTTAAGCTGAATGAGCCGATGAATGCTGCTGAAACAGACACAGACGTTCAAACGGAAGTTGAAAACGTACAGCCTGAATCAGAAGCCGCTGATGCCGGTGAAGAAAGCAGCGCTGACGAAAACGTTGATACACAAAGCGAAGAGCAGGACGCCGAAATACAAGAAGTTGCTCTGTAAGGTTTTGCCAACTCAAACCTGAATGCACTAACGTGCCATATCAGGTGCGCTCGATAACGCTAGCCCCTTTCAAGGGGCTAGCGTTTTTTTGGCTTCAATAATCACAATTGGCGGCTTCACAAATCAGTTGGGCAAGGGCGCGGGCTGGGGCACTCAGCTGGCTACTGGCACGATGAATCAACCCTACATCGCGATGAAACGTATGTTCACCTAGCGAGATGGCGCGCACCGCTGGCGGCCAAGGCTGCAATGCGGCTACCTCCGGCACCAGGGCAATACCCACGCCGTTGGCAACCAGTTGAATAATAGTGTCCAGTTCATCCACCTCACACAGCTCACGCACGTGGCAATGCTGGGCGCGTAAAAAGCGGTCGACCTGGCGGCCACCAAACGAGGTGCGGTCATAACGCACAAAAGGTTCTCGGGTCAGCAGCTCGCGCCAGTCATCACCTTCAACAGAAGTCGGGACTATCAGCCGATAAGGTTCATGGGCAAGCGGTGTCCAGCGTAAATCGCTGTGCAGCGAGAAAAACGGCCGAATAATGGCCGCCATATCAAGCTCACCTGCATCCACCTGATTGACCAGTGCCATGGAAAGCCCCGGCAGCACGCGGCTCCGACAGTCTGGATAGGCACGGTGAAAGCGAGCCAGGGCACTGGGCAGTAGCGAGCGCTGAATGGAGGCGATAGCGCCTATGTTCACCGGCGTTCTGGCAGGTTTATCGGCATTGGCTTCGCCAAGCGTCCGGTAAAGGGCTAATAGGGTATGTGCCTGTTGAAGTACTTCCTGGCCTTGCGCCGTTAATACCGCCGCGCGGCCTTTTCGGGCAAACAGGGTAACGCCCAGCTGTTCTTCTAGTCGCTTCATCTGTGCGCTGACGGCTGCTTGCGTCAAGCCGATCTTTTGGCCTGCCGAGGCAAAGGTGCCTTCTTGAGCAACGGCCGTTAAGGTTTTCAATTCTCGTATCATTGATAAATAATATTTGTGAATTAATGAAAAAGATATTGATTTTATTTTTATATCGCGCGGCCTAGGATGACTAATACAGGTTGGCACTTTGTTTGCGCCACGCCTTACAAAACGATAGCTAACAGGAGACCACTATGAGCCTTTCCCCTTTCCATCTTGCCATCCCGGTTTACGATGTGGCGCTAGCTCGGGCTTTTTACAACGACGTTTTCGGCTTAGAAGAAGGGCGCTCCAGTGACAACTGGGTCGACTTCAATTTCTTTGGTCACCAGCTTGTGATTCACGGGCATCCTAAAACGCCCAGCCAAGAAAACGCTCATACCAACCCGGTAGATGGCCACGACGTTCCGGTGCCGCATTTTGGGGTGATTCTAGAGTGGGATGAGTGGGAGGAGCTTGCCGAGCGCTTGAAGGCACATAATACCGTTTTCGTAATTGAGCCCTACGTGCGCTTTAAAGGCCAAGTGGGTGAGCAGGCCACCATGTTCTTGCTCGACCCATGCGGTAACGCGTTAGAGTTCAAGGCATTCAAGGACAAGAGCCAAATCTTTGCCAAGTGAGTTTGCCACGTAATCTGGCCAAGTAAGTGATAATTACCCCTGCAGCATTTGCTCCTGGCGGCGATGTTGCAGGGGAGATTCGCCAAAGTAGCGTTTATAGTCGCGGCTGAATTGCGGCACGCTACGATAGCCCACCGCCAATGCCGCCTGATTGACGTTATGCCCCTGCTGCGACAGAAGCTGCTGAGCTTTTATTAGCCGCAGCCGCTTCAGATACTGGGCAGGGGAAGCGCGAGTAATCTGCTTGAAATAGTGATGAAACGTCGAAACGCTCATACTGGCCTGCTGGGCTAACTGCTCGACCTTAAACTCATCAGCGAAACTTACGTGAAGCCTCGACAACACCTGCACTATTCGTGAGTAGTGCCCCTGTCCGTTTACTAGTGCTCTAAGCGCTGGCCCTTGCTCCCCTTTCAGCGCCTCGAAAACCACTTCACGAATGCGTGCTGCTCCCATGATGGCGCATTCTGTTGCGCACGTCAGTGTAACGGCTAGCCGATCCACCGCCTCCTGCATGCCTGATGTCATGGCAACCGACGCCATGGGTTTTGGGGAAATAGTCGGTGCGCTGATATCGCCCATGGCCATGACCATTTCGCTTAACAGCGCCGGATCCAACTTTACCGAAATACCCAGCAGTGGCGCTTCGGGTGAACCATAGGTTTCACACTCAAACGGCAGCGGTAGGGTCTGTACCAAGTATTGCCCGGGGTTATAGTGAATTTCACGATCGCCCAGATAGCCCACTTTTCGGCCCAGAGCAATAACGGTCAGACTGGGCTCGTACAGTAACGGAGTGCGCGCTTGATGGCGCCCCAGACACAGCAGTGAGACGCCGGATAAGCGCGTCTGGGTGATGCCGTCTGCCTTGGTTAGCGTTGCAATAATGCGTGCCAAGGGCGGGTAGGTAGGTAACAGCGTGCTCATGAAGACCTGCCAGAAATGTTTGAAAATGGGCAGCTTAAGATAATAATGTCAAATATCGGCCATTTTTTGTTATTTTATCACAATTATATGGAGGAATAGGCAAAAAATACGGAGCTTCGCTCATCGTTATTGCTGCTCAATCGGCGAATAATAGTCAGGCGTCCTCGTGGTCAAGAGGATCACCGATTTAAGGAGTTTTATCTGATGAGCCAAGCCAAATCCTACGCTGCCTTTGCGGCGGATAAACCGTTAGCGCCTTTTTCATTTGAGCGTCGTCAGCCGCGTGCTGATGATGTCGCCATTGAGATTCTTTACTGTGGGGTTTGTCACAGCGACCTGCACTTTGCCCGTAACGATTGGGGCATGAGTCAGTACCCGGTTGTGCCCGGCCATGAAATCGTGGGCCGTGTCACTGCAGTAGGCCACAAGGTGAGCCGCTTCAAGGAAGGCGACCTGGTAGGTGTCGGCTGCATGGTCGACTCCTGTCAGACCTGCAGCGCGTGCAAAGATGGCGTGGAACAGTACTGTCTGGAAGGGTTTACCATGACCTACGGCAGCCTAGATCGGCAGGATAGCACTATTACTCAGGGCGGCTATTCAGATGCTATCGTGGTTAGCGAACACTTTGTAATGAAGATGCCGGACGGCATTGATCTGGCTTCTGCGGCGCCCATCCTTTGTGCTGGTATTACCACTTATTCGCCACTCAAACATTACGGTGTAGGCAAAGGCCACAAGGTGGGCGTTATCGGCATGGGTGGTCTAGGCCACATGGGCGTCAAACTGGCCAAAGCGTTGGGTGCTGAAGTTACCGTATTTACCCGCTCAGATGCCAAGGTAGAAGAGGCCAAGCGCAATGGCGCTGACCACGTCGTTGTTTCAAGCGACACGTCCCAGATGGAGGCTGTCGCGGAAAGTTTTGATTTCATGCTGGATACCGTGCCGGTCCAGCATGACTTGAATCCTTACCTTGCATCACTCAAATACGACGGCACGCATATTATTGTCGGTCTTTTAGAGCCGATTGAACCAGCTATTGAAGCCTTCAACCTAGTGCTCAAGCGCAGAGTAGTAGCTGGCTCCTTGATTGGCGGTATTGCTGAGACCGAGGAACTGCTCGCGCTATGCGCTGAGAAGGGAATTACCTGTGATATCGAGATGCTGAATATCAATAACATCAATGAAGGCTTCGAGCGTATGGAGAAAGGCGACGTGCGCTATCGTTTTGTGATTGACATGGCCACGCTAAAGGACTCTGCCGACTAACGGAAAGTGAGTAACGATTAGGAGTGTTAACCACCCATCGGGGCTTTTGCTGCGGTGGGCTTTTTTATGTCCTCGCGTTATACATAGGTCGATAGTACGCCGTAAAAAGCTTCTGCTTGGTTTATTCTGGCCTCTGTTAATGATCAATATCTAAAAAAGCAAGGGGATCAAATAGATGAGGCATCTCTCGATTAAGTGGGGTTTGACCGCTGCATTGGCATTGATGGTACTTATGATCGGATTGATCAGTGGCCTTGGATTTTACGCCAATCATACAAGTGGCCGAGCACTTGAGGAGCTTGCCGATATCAATGTGCGATTGACGAACCTTGCCAACCGAACCCAGGTCAATGCGTTAAGAGCGCAAACTTTTCTGGACCGTTTTGCAAGCTTTAGCACTCAGGGGAACCCGGAAAAAGGCCAAGCCAGCCTACTAATGGCGACGGAAGCAGTCGCCGCAGCGCAGGCGCGCTTTGATGAGTTTCAAGCGCTTCCAGTACTATCGGAAAGCGAATTGGCAGGCTATCGCGAGGCGGTAGTGGTGGCTTACGAAGCGTTCGTTATTAATGGCATCATACCTTTGCTGGAAGCGGCGCCGTTTCAGGTTCAGCGGCGTCAGGAGGCGTTAGGCGAGAGCAGCGCCCAGCTTGACGAGGCCATGGGGGATTTTATTACCTATACCGAGAGTCGAGGGCGGCGAGTGATTGAGCAAGTTGACCAGCTAGCGCAAATAATCGGGGTCATCGCCCTGGTCTTGCTGTTCATTTCCTTTGTTGCGGCGATTCTTATCCGTATAGCAATGATGCGTGGCGTAGTACACCCGCTTAACCAGGCGATAGCGCATTTTGCGCATATTGCCGACGGTGACTTGACCGGGCGTATCGAAGCGCGGGGTCGAAACGAAGTGGGCCAACTATTTAGCGCGTTAGCCACAATGCAGGCTAAGCTAAAAACGCTGGTCATCTCGTTAAGAAGCAGCAGTGAAAGTGTCTTTAGCGGTGCTGGCGATATCTCGGTAGGAAGCCAGGATCTCTCCTCACGTACCGAGCAGCAGGCATCGGCGCTTCAGCAGACGGCTTCGAGCATGGAAGAAATGTCGACCACGGTGAGCAAAAATGCCGAAACGGCGGTAGCCGCCGACCAGCTGTCGGTGGCGGCCTCGCAGTCTGCCAAGGCGGGGGGAGAGGAAGTTCAGCATACGGTGCAGTTGATGCGTGACATTGCGGCCAGCGCGAATCGCGTTAACGATATTATCGGTGTGATCGACTCGATTGCGTTTCAAACCAATATTCTGGCGCTTAATGCGTCGGTTGAAGCTGCTAGAGCCGGTGAGCAAGGGCGCGGGTTTGCGGTCGTCGCCAGTGAAGTTCGCTTGCTTGCCACCCGTAGTGCGGAATCAGCCAAGGAAATTCGTGGCTTAATTGAGCAAACGACGTCGCAAATCACAGGTGGCGCCGCGCAGGCTGAACGCAGTGGGCACACCATTCAGCAAACGGTTCAGGCGATCGGTCAGGTAACCGCCCTGATGGGCGAAATATCAACGGCAAGCCGTGAGCAAACCGGAGGTATCGAGCAAATAAATGCGGCGCTGACGGAAATGGATTCAGTCACTCAGCAAAATGCCGCACTGGTGCAACAAACCAGTGCCGCCGCTGGGGCGCTTGAAGATCAGGCGCGTCAATTAGCCGAACTCATGGCAACTTTTCGCCTTGATGAGCAGGCAGGTAAGGCCCCAGTATATTTGGCGTCTTCTGCATTGCCCTCATCATGGTCTACGGAGACTAGCTCCTCTACTAAAAAGCCTTCCCGACAGGTTGGTGTTAAAGAAACGGCCGCTGATGATTGGGATGAGTTTTAAATAAACGTTTTGGTGTTTCACCTGACCGGGCTGGTAAGAAAGTTAACAAGCCTGGTCAGGGTGCTGAGTAGAACGTCTTCTCAGTACAAACTAGACGTGGGCTGATACCCGTAAGCGTACGTAGTCAGCGGTCCAATTGCCTTGGCCATCGTTTAAACTATGGCTCAGCAGCATGATGGTGTTATCAATTATGGAGTGGCGGAGATCCTCTTCCAGCCCATGTAAAAACGGGCTGGCGAAGGTTTCAATCCAACCTGTCATGCCTGTAGGTAACGCAGTAGGGCGAGGGATCAGCTCGATGGAATCCACCTGAAATCCAACGGTTTGTAGTAAGTGGGCGTACTCTTCGGTGGTTGGGAAATACCATGGATGCCGCCCGCGAGCGCTAACCCCTCGAAACTGAAGCGACGCAATCAGTGCGGTGCAAATGGCCGCAACGTTACCGTGCCCACCAAACTCAGCGACAAACCGACCGCCCGGTTTCAATGCACGCTTAACGCCAGACAGAACCGCTTGTGGGTCAAGCATCCAGTGCAGAGCAGCGTTGCTAAAAACGGCATCAAATTCGTGATCAAATGGAAGGTCGTGCGCATCAACCAGACGCGCGGTAATCCCGCGTTGGCGGGCGGCCTCCACCATGTCCTCTGAGGTATCAACGCCTAACACATCGGCGCCGAGCTGCATCAATTGCTCAGTTAATGCACCGTCACCGCAGCCCAAGTCTAAAATGCGTTGGCCCGGTTGAGGCGAGAGCAGCTTAACGACATCACTACCCAGTTTGGAAACAAAGTCAGCATTTCTAGCATATTGGCCAGCATCCCACTCTTGACCAGGCGCATTCGGCGTAATGTTGTTCATGGCGGCTTCCTAGCATCGTTATATTTCAAGGGGAGTACAAAGAGTATAGCCTGCGGCGGCATAACGTCTGCGCCGACAAGAAAATATCTGATTTTTTAAGCGTATGAACGTTAACTCAGATGCCACTTTTGAGCGCCTTTTCTGCCTTATAAGATCACTTACGGTCTAGTGCTTGCTATCTAGCTCATCACGTCAGACACGATTTTAATCACACTCCGCCTTTGACTCTCCATCAAAGGAAAAGTCGTTTTATTGTATTAATTTGCATGTCTCACTATGTGAGATGAATTGGTCGTTTTGTCTTGTTATGTTTTAAAACAAAGAAGCCAATAATGATAAAAACCATGTCAACTTATGAGCAATCTCATCGTGCTGGGCCCGCCACGCTGATTCATGCAATGCAGATACTAAAAGTGACGGCGCAGGGTGGCCACCGTGGTGCAAGCATCGACGACTATTTAACGGCGCTTGACTTCAGTCGTCCCACACTTTATCGCTTGCTGAAAAGCCTTAAGCAGCAAGGTTATTTGCGCTCATCACCTGTTAGAGGCCGTTATCTATTGGGTTACGAACTCCTGGTGCTAGGTGCTCAGGCGGGTAATGGGGCGGGGCTTCGTGACTTGTCTCGTCCCAGGTTATTGGCGCTAGCCCAACGGCTTGGGGATAGTTTTTATCTGTTTGCTCAGGATGGCGTTAATGCGGTCTGCCTGGAAGTCCAAAACGGCGCCTATCCTGTTGGCAGTTTTGTACGAGCGACGGGGGGACGTGTGCCGTTAGGCGTAGGGCAAGCCTCTATTGCGCTGCTCGCTTACCTTCCCGTTGAAGAGCAACAAGACATATTAAGCCGCAATGCAGAAACTCTTCTGAATGAGTATGGGATTTCCATTGCGGCAGTCAACGTTGAAATTACCCACCTAAAGGAGCACGGATTTGCGCGGGGCGTTGAAGGCTCTTTGCTGCCCGAATACGCCGGGCTAGCTATTCCCATTCTTGATCATAGCGGGCACCCGTTGGGCGCGATGAGCTGCTCAATGCTCAAGTCGCGCATGACGGACACTCACCGCAAAGAGGTTCTGGAAAACATGCACTCTGAGGTTCGCGAAATGATTGATCAGGCCCACGGATTACTTTATCTGGAATAACTACCATGTCACTACCCACTCACCCTACTCACCAGCGAAGTTGCGGCTGGAACGACTGGCTACCCACGCGCCAGGAAAAACCATCTCTTCAAGGCTCTGACGTCGCCGACGTGGTGATTATTGGCGCTGGTTATACGGGTGTGGCTGCGGCGATGGCGTGGCAAAAACATCATTCCCAAGACCGCGTTACGTTACTTGAAGCCGATAGCATCGGTGAAGGTAGCCCTGGGCGAAATTCTGGTTTCATGCTTGAAGTGGCGCTAGCTAATGACGCGCATCCCAATGAATTGGCGCGTATGGCCAAGTTGAACGCGCTTAGTCGCCAAACGATGGCGCTATTGCGTGAGCGAGTCGAGCAATATGGCATTGATTGCCAGCTTCATCATAGCGGCACCTATCGAGCGGCACGTAGCGATATTGGGCAGCATGCGCTACACCAATACCGTGAGTTTCTCGAAGGGGCTGGCTTAAGCTATCAAGCTATTGATAAGGCTGAGCTTTATGAACGGCTGGGCACTAATTACTACCAGCAGGGGCTTTATTCGCCGGATTGCTATCTGGTGCAACCGGCTGCACTGATCACCGGCTTGGTGGATAACCTTGATCCTGCCATTCAGCTATTTGAACGCTCACCGGCTATCGGCGTTTTACCTGATGGCGCTGGCTGGCGCGTAATCACGCCTGAAGGCGAAGTTAAAACGCCAACCGTCATTCTTGCCAACAATGCGTTCTCGCGTGCATTAGGTGCTGACACCTCGCGGTTAACGGCCATCTATACGTATGCAGCATTAACGCCTCCTCTCTCTAGCGCCGACCAGCAGCGCATTATTAGTGAGCAATGGGGACTACTGCCGGCGCACCGCCTGGGTTGTACGCTGCGAACCACCAGTGATGGACGGCTGATGATTCGCTCACGTTATAGCTACGAAAAAGAGGCTGACAATGCACTTATTGAGGCTGAGCTGAAAGCCAGTCTTGAGGCTCGCTATCCTGAGCTTGGCCCTGTGCATTTCGACAAGATGTGGGGCGGAACCACGGGCCTGACGTATAACGGCGCGCCGTTTTGGGGTGAACTGCAGTCAGGCCTGTATGTCTCGGCTGGGTGTAACGGTGGGGGAATAGTCAAAGGCACCTATTTGGGGGATGCCCTGGCGCGCCATGCGTTAGGTTTACCGGTTGAGGATATTGCATCGCTATTTGGTAAAGCCAGCTGGATGCCCCCGAGCCCGATACGCAAGCTGGGGTTCTATTTAAAAAGCGGTATCGAGCGTCGTAAAGCAAAACGTGAAACTTGAAAGCTCCTTCCTTATAAAAACAGAGAGATTCCTATGGATCCCCAAGCACATATCGGATTGCTGTCCATTCTTCCTGCCACGTTAGCTATTATCCTGGCATTTATTACGCGTAATACCGTTTTCTCATTAGCAGTGGCCTGCTTTGTCGGCGTGATTACACTGGGGAATGGCTTGATGGGCTTTCCCACCCTGTTAAAGGAAACGTTGGGCACGACCAGCTTCTCCTGGATACTGCTTCTCGAGTTGTTCATTGGTACGGTCATTGCTTTCTTTCAGCGCACCGGAGCCATCCAAAACTTTACGGCTTGGGTTGAGCGTCGCGCCTTAACACGTGTCCGCGTTCAGCTCATAGCCTGGCTGATGGGTATGTTTGTCTTCTTTAGCGACTATTTCAGCCCCTTGTTCGTGGGTAGTACGATGCGCGGTTTGACTGACCGCTACAGGGTCTCCCGTGAAAAGCTTGCCTATATTGCCGACTCAACATCCGCACCGGTCAGCGTATTGGTTCCAATCACCGGGTGGGCCGTATTTATCTCTGGCCTGCTGATTGGTATGGGGCCCATTGAAACTGCCGGGCAGGCGATGGGCGTATTTCTTAATGCGATCCCTTTTAACCTCTATGCCTGGCTTTCTGTACTTATGGTGGGCCTGGTGATAATTGGCATCATTCCTCTATTTGGGCCCATGCGTCAGGCCGAAAAGCGTGCGCAAGAAGAAGGAAAAGTGCTTCGCGATGGTGCCGAGCCCCTGGTGGGTGAGGAGTTGACGGAAATTCCCGCCTATGAAGGCGCACGTACGGGGCTACTGTTAAACTTTTTTGCCCCGGTAATGATTGTTATTGGTGTCGCGGTAGGAACTTTCATTGTCATGGGTTCTGCTAAAACCATGGAAGCTTTTTTGGCCGCTGCGGTATTCCTGGGCGTTGTAATGCGCCTGCAAGGCATCCCCTTTAACGACATCATGAAAACAGCAATTTCAGGAATGAAAGGCGTTATGCCGGCCATTATTATTCTTGCGCTGGCTTATTCGCTTAATCAGCTTTCCAAGGATATGGGCACCGCCAGCTATATCGTGGAAATTTCCTCGGGCTGGCTTACGCCTTCGCTGTTGCCCGCCATGACGTTTCTAATTGCGGCATTGGTAGCTTTTTCAACAGGTTCATCCTGGGGTACTTTCGCGATCATGATGCCGCTGGCAGTGCCTCTGGCATTTAATTTTAGTGGCGATGTGCTTACCCCGCTGATATATGCAACGGTTGCTGCCGTAGCCGGTGGAGGAGTGTTCGGAGATCACTGCTCACCGCTATCGGACACTTCGGTGCTTGCGTCCACTGGGGCGGCTTCTGATCACATTGACCATATTAAAACCCAAATCCCGTTTGCATTGACCGTTGCTCTGTTCTCTCTGGCCGCCTATTTGGTTGTTGGTCTGTCGCTCTAATATTTAACGCTTGGCTCCACCTGCTTATCAATCAGCTTTACGACATCAGCAAAACTCTCCGTTGTTAAGCAGCAAGACTTATTATTGCTATCTTGATAGGTAGGCCAATAAACAGGAGATAGATAATGGCAGGCGGATGGGCAAAGGATGGTGCCGAACAAGAGCAAATCGAAAGAACGCTGGACGATGCCGTTGAGCTGGCTCGCAGCCGACTCCCTCGGGGGGAAAGTCGTAAATATTGTGAAGAGTGTGATGGGGTGATCCCTGAGGCACGCCGTATTGCTGTTCCCGGTGTACGGCTATGCGTTGCTTGTCAGAACGAGCACGATAAAAAACAGTCGAATGCTGGCAGTTATAATCGTCGAGGTAGTAAAGATAGCCAGCTTCGCTAGCAGGCCCACTATACTTTTTCTTGAGGCCTAATATATTGCATCTTATTTGGTGAAACGTTTAGCAGTAAGCTAGCGGCGTGGTGCTGTGCAATTCTAATGTTCGATAAGCGATACTCTATTTAGACGAGGAACCATGAACGACGTTATTAAACTCTTGAAATCCCACCGCTCCATTCGAAAATTCAGCGATCGCCCCGTTGCGCACGAATTACTGATCGAGCTTATCCAGGCAGGGCAAGGCGCTGCAACGTCCAGCCATGTTCAGGCATACACGGTTATTCATGTCAAAAACGCAGCTAACCGCGAGCAGATTGCTGAGCTGGCGGGGGGGCAGTCATATATTGCCAGCTGTGCAGATTTTCTGGTCTTCTGTGCCGATATGAAACGCCCAACCGAGGCGTCTGAGCGAGCGGGTTCCAACGTCGTACGCGGAATGACCGAGCAGCTGCTGGTAGCCACGGTAGACACCGCTTTAATGGCCCAGAATGTCGCGACAGCCGCTGAATCCGAAGGGTTGGGCATCTGTTATATCGGCGGGATCCGCAATAATCCACAGGCTGTCAGCGATCTTTTAAAGCTGCCTGAGCATGTTTACCCCGTATTTGGTATGTGCCTTGGCTACCCGGCCCATGAGCCAGAAGTAAAGCCCCGCCTGCCGGTTGAGGCTATTTTAAAAGAAGACTACTACAGTGACGACAGCGCGCAGGTGCAAGCGTTTGATGACACCATGCAGACGTATTATCAATCGCGTAGCAGTGGTAATAAACATTCCGACTGGTCGCAAAACCTAAAGCCGCTATTTGATAACAAGCTGCGTCCGCATATGCGTGACTTCCTGATCGAGCGTGGTTTTGAAATGAAATAAAAGCGCTGTTAGGTCAACGCAATGGCAAAGGCCACTGCTGGGCGACTTAATTTACTTCGTGAACGGCCTAATTCACTGTGGTCTTAGGGCTGCAGTGATAATCTGTAAACTGCCGTTGTCGAGGAAGCATTATGTATAAGCTACAAGCGGGTGTGGGTTTAGTAATGGTCGTGTCGCTATTGATCGCAGGTTGTGGTGACGAGGAGCATGAACCGCTTCGTGAACGATCGGATCAGACATCCAGCAACGTTCTACCTGCTGATGCGCCAAAAAACGTTGAGCAGGCATCGGTCGCGCCTTTAGAGGTGGCGATCTCGACATCTGTTTCCTTGCGCACTGACCGGCGTTTAATGGTTGAAGGCGAAACCAATCTTCCTGATCAGGCGCAGGTGCAGATCATTGTAGAGCGTGAAGTAAGTCGAGTTCGTTGGCATGCGCGTACCAATGTAAATAATGGTCGCTTCAGTGCTGGCCCGTTCGGTTCGGGAAGCGGTTTGCCGGATGGCACTTATGTAGTAAGCGTGCAGCTTTCCGCAGCAAGCGTACAGCCTGAGGCTGTGCAAGATCGCATTGGTCGCCGTGGGGAGCATTTGGCGGGAGAGCTGGTAAGCCAATCCCGCCATGGGTTAGGACAGTTGGCCACCTACTCACGCCGTTTCTTGGTGGGGGATGAACCAAGACGAACACGTGACCAGGTGGAAGTTCATTAAAATATTATGGGGAGGGGGATGCTTTAGACAGAACGCCAATGGGCGAGTAGTACGGCGTGAATAGCAGTGTCAGAGGGCGCTTTTGCAAAGTGCTCAAGGACAAAGCGATCATCACGTTTTATAAGGTAATGCCCTGCTTTATGAAACACATGCGTCGGACCCAGTAGCAGTAGATCATTCGCTGCAACAGGGGCGAAGTCTGTGTCAGGACCGGGAGTGGCCATAACGCATGGCGCCTTCCAGTCAATGTTTAAAGACAGGTGATGCGGCACGGTAATTGTCGTTGCCTGTACCTGTTCCCAGGGGAGGGGGCCAGTGTGCGTCAACGTCAATAGTTGAGGAGCAGTGTCACCTTCTAACAGGGTGGCAAGCGAGCAGTCGAGCGCTTCGGCAAGTGCGACTAAGCGCTCATGACCGATTTGCTTAATTGCGCCTGATTCCCAGTAAGAGATAGTGACATCCGACACGCCAACGTTGCGTGCTAGGGCAGCTTTATTGAGCTTGGCCCGAAGCCGCAATTGCTTGATTCGTGAGCCTAGCGATTCCATTTCGATTTCCTATAAGTGAGCTTTATCAGCTCGTTCTGTTTACTTCCACCGCAAGCGCGGTGATGTGGGCATGCTGGGTGTGTTTAAACACTTTTTATCAGCATGATCGCCGATCATAGGCGCGGCGACATACTAAGCGATTGTGCAATGTCGCGCATCTTGTAATCTATAACCTTATGACTTTTTATATGACGCTTTTATACGCTAGTCGTTCCCTTTATGACGCTGTTGGTTGCGCGTAGGGTAGGTATAATATCGCCACGCTTTCTCGCTATTAAGGATGTCTTCATGACTGTACGTACTCGCATTGCACCCTCCCCAACAGGAGACCCCCACGTTGGTACGGCTTATATTGCGCTGTTCAATTTATGCTTTGCGCGTCAGCATGGCGGCCAGTTTATCTTGCGCATTGAGGACACGGATCGCGTGCGCTCGACGCCTGAGTCAGAGCAAATGATTCTGGATTCCTTACGCTGGCTAGGCCTTGAGTGGGATGAAGGTCCCGATGTTGGTGGCCCGCATGGCCCTTATCGCCAAAGTGAGCGTGGCGATATTTATGCGAAGTACGCTCAGCAGTTGCTGGATGCCGGGCATGCCTTTAAATGTTTCCGAACCGCAGAAGAGTTAGATGAGCTGCGTGAATCCCGTAAGGCCGAAGGTTTGCAGCTGGCCCTGAAACCAAGCGATTTGGCCTTGGATGAAGCGGAAGTAGCTCGTCGTGAGCAAGAAGATTGGCCCTACGTAGTACGCATGAAGGTGCCAGGCGAAGGCGTCTGCGTAGTTAATGATATGCTGCGTGGCACGATTGAAGTGGAGTGGGCTCAGGTCGATGCGCAGATACTGCTCAAGTCCGACGGAATGCCTACCTATCATCTGGCGAACGTCGTCGATGACCATTTAATGGACATTACTCACGTTCTACGCGGTGAAGAGTGGATTAACTCGGCGCCGAAACATCAGCTGTTGTATGAATATTTTGGTTGGGATATGCCTGAGCTATGTCATATGCCGCTGTTGCGTAATCCCGACAAGTCCAAGCTTTCTAAACGTAAAAACCCCACGTCGATTAATTACTATCGCCGTATGGGCTTTTTACCCCAAGCAGTTACCAATTACCTGGGTCGCATGGGTTGGTCCATGCCCGATGAACGCGAGAAATTTAGCCTATCCGATATGATGGCTGAGTTTGATATCCAGCGAGTATCGCTGGGCGGGCCGGTATTTGATCTTGAAAAGCTCACCTGGCTCAACGGCGTTTATATTCGTGAGGACCTAGATGATGACGCGCTACTTAACGCGCTGCGCGAATGGGCGTTCAATGACGCTTATGTGAAGCAGATTCTGCCGCAGGTGCGCCCACGGGTAGAAACGCTTTCACAAGTAATGCCGCTGGCCGGGCATTTTTTCTCCGGGTTGCCTGCGCTCAGCGAAGATGATTTTGATAGCGTGAAGCTGGATAAAGAGGAGCTGGTAAAACTGCTGCAGTTTTTGGTCTGGCGCCTTGAGGTCGTGCCAGCCTGGCATAAAGAAGCTCTACTGGAAGAGGTGAAAAGCCTCGCTGAACACTTTGAGCTTAAAATGAAAGCGTTCCTGGCGCCTGTGTTTATCGCCATTACGGGAAGTGCCTCAAGTACATCCGTTATGGATGCCATGGCGATACTAGGCTCAGATGTAACCCGCGCGCGCCTGCGCAGTGCTATTGATGTACTGGGCGGCGTTTCCAAGAAACAGGTGAAGCGCTTTGAGAAAGAGTATCGCGACCTGTAATTCGATAAGCTAATCGCTGCAGAAAACGCCATCTTTATGTAGCTACTAAGAGGGTGGCGTTTTCCTTTGATTGAGAGGTTGACGAAGGCAAGCGTAATCAGTACTATACGCTCCGTCTTCAAGACATGTGGGGCCTTAGCTCAGCTGGGAGAGCGCAACACTGGCAGTGTTGAGGTCAGCGGTTCGATCCCGCTAGGCTCCACCAATTAAGTAGATTTGTCGTAACGTCCCATTCGTCTAGTGGTCTAGGACACCGCCCTTTCACGGCGGTAACAGGGGTTCGAACCCCCTATGGGACGCCATCTCTTTTTATACTTTCCTATCCCGATATCAATGTGGCAATGAGTTAATCATTCGCTGCGTTTTGCCTGCCTGTTAGTCTGAAAAACGGCTAAATTCTCACTTTAATTGCTGTTTTTTTGCTTGACTTGTCCACTTTTGGTGATCCTTTGGGCAGGTTGTGCACAACCCCTTGCTGCACCCGCGAAAAATATTCAAAATAGCTTATCTTGTTTAAAAACAATTACTTACGGGAGGTTAAAAAATAACCAATCTAAGGCTAGGTCACTGTTCATGGCGATTGTGGGGCATTCCTGCGAGGTTATGAACAAGCTTATCCACAGATAGTGTGGAAAACATTTTTCTATCCTGGCTCCTTAAAAAGTCAAGCGCTATTACAGCCTATTGCGAGCCTTTTGGCTGGTGCTTTCGTCTATTGAGAGGGTGGGATATAGACGTTTGAACAGATCTTGGTTGAAGTATGGCTAGTTGGCTTAGTGGCCCATTGAAAGGTGCGTACAGGGGGCGTCAATAAGGTAGGGTAGTGATGGCCAAAAGATAAGGTGGAGAGTTAAAAGGAGTGGCCATATAGAGGCGCGCAGGCACGTAAACCAAGAAGGCCACCCGAGGGTGGCCTTCTTCATTTAGATGTGCGCCGACGAAAATTTATTTCTTCGGGTAATCACGTTGGTCGTGGCCGATGTAAAGCTGGCGAGGCCGACCGATTTTATAACTTTCGCTCAGCATTTCGTGCCAATGAGAGATCCAGCCAATGGTGCGCGACACGGCAAATATAACCGTGAACATATTGGTGGGAATGCCCATCGCTTTCAAAATGATGCCTGAGTAAAAGTCGACGTTCGGGTAGAGCTTACGCTCGACGAAGTATTCATCTTCCAGCGCAATTTGTTCAAGGCGTTTGGCAATTTTGAGCTGCGGATCGTTAGCCATGCCTAGTTCGGCAAGCACTTCGTCGCAGGTCTCTTTCATTACCTTGGCGCGAGGGTCAAAGTTGCGATATACGCGGTGACCAAAGCCCATCAGCTTGAACGGGTCTTCTTTGTCTTTTGCCTTATCAATAAAGCGCTGGATGTTCTCTTCAGAGTCGTCGCCGATCTCATCAAGCATCGCCAGTACGGCTTCGTTAGCGCCGCCGTGTGCTGGGCCCCATAGTGCAGCGATACCCGCACTGATGCATGCAAACGGGTTGGCACCGGTAGAGCCTGCCAGGCGTACGGTAGAGGTAGACGCATTCTGCTCATGATCGGCATGCAGCATGAAAATGCGATCCATCGCTTTCGCGTAGACTGGGTTGATTTTGTACTCTTCGCACGGGTTGCTAAACATCATGTAGAGAAAATTCTCTGCATAGCTCAGGTCGTTGCGCGGATAGTTAAACGGCTGGCCAACATTATACTTGTGCGACATGGCCGCCAGAGTAGGCATTTTGGCAATCAGACGAATAGCGCTGATAATGCGGTCTTCTTCTTTGGTGATGTCCATGTGGTCATGGTAAAAAGCCGCCAAGCCGCCGACTACGCCACAAAGAATCGACATGGGGTGCGCATCACGGCGGAACCCTTTGAAGAAGTTGTTGATTTGGTCGTGCACCATCGTATGGTTGCGGATACGTGCCGCGAAATCCGCATACTGCTCATCGTTAGGCAGCTCACCAAACAGCAGAGTGTAGCTTAGTTCAACAAAGTTGGACTCTTTCGCCAGTTGGTCAATGGGGTAACCGCGGTGTAGCAGTACGCCCTTGCCGCCATCAATATAGGTAATGGCAGATTGGCAGGAAGAGGTGGCCATAAAGCCGGGATCGTAGGTAAACAGGCCTTCAGCACCTAGTCCACGAACGTCAATAACGTCAGGGCCAAGTGTGCCGGAATACATGGGTAGCTCGATCGATTTATCGAGACCGTCTACCGTCAATGTTGCTTTCCTGTCAGCCATGCTGGCCTCCTTTCGGATTCGGGTTGGACGTAAAGTCATTGTTTCGCAGACCGCGCCGGCGAAAAGGCTTGCCCACTATAGAAGCGTGCGACATTTTGTCAATTAGTCAAAACGCTAGGCGTCATCGCTGCAAAACGTCATGTGAAAATTTTATGCATATCAAACGTACAAGCGTAGTTATGCAAAATTATTATTGTGAACAATACTTGTATATAGTTGCTGCTCGTTATAGTAGCGAAGTGTCAGAGGTTTGACGACTCCTTAACAGGCTTATCAAATCATCTCAGCTCTGTCACTATATCGATGCTGCAACGCAAAATCGACTCGGGTTGATAGCTTTTTTTTTGCTCTATAGTCGAGTTAGGTCCGAGATCGGTTTGTCAGCAGGGGCGAAGGTTCTTATAATCCACGGCGCGCGACCGGCAGGTAGGTGGTCGTGCCAGACTTGGCAAACGGCCGAGCCCCTTCCAGCAACCACTGCCCGCTCGGGCTATGCCCGACCTGTCGCAGAGCGGGCCAAGAGAGTGTGTATAAGCCGTGAATAGCAAACGACCCGTAAATTTAGATCTAACAACGATACACTTCCCACTTCCGGCACTGACGTCGATTACCCACCGTGTTACGGGGGTTATTTTGTTCGTGGGCCTGATTTTCGCTTTTTGGGCGCTGGGTAAGTCACTGTCATCTCCGGCAGGCTTTGATGCTGTTAGCAATGCGCTAGCCAATAACGTATTGGCGAAGTTCATTGCATGGGGTCTGCTATCTGCTTTGGCGTTCCATTTTGTGGCAGGTATTAAACACCTGTTAATGGATGCAGATATTGGCGTGACGCTAGAAGGTAGTGTGCAAAAAGCACAGATCACCGTAGTGGTCAGTGCGGTTCTGATTATTCTGGCAGGAGTTTGGGTATGGTAACCAACATCACAAGTTTTGGCCGTAGCGGGCTGTCTGACTGGCTGATGCAGCGCGTTTCCGCGGTCGTACTGGCCGTTTATACGGTCTTTATGGTGGCCTACCTGCTGTTGCATCCAGACCTTGACTACTACACCTGGAGCGGTCTGTTTAACCAAACGTGGATGCGGATCTTCTCGCTGTTAGCCTTTATCTCTATCGCAGCGCACGCCTGGATTGGCCTGTGGACCGTAACCACCGATTACCTTAAGTCCACTCTACTGCGCGTAGGTGCCCAGACGCTGATCATTCTGGCCATCTTCGTATACCTGGTGTGGGGCATTCAAATTCTGTGGGGAGCTTGATCCATGTCTAACCTTCGTAGCCTGACGTTTGACGCCATTATCATTGGTGGCGGTGGCGCTGGCCTGCGCGCTGCTCTGGAGCTGGCTAAATCCGGTAAGAAGACAGCCGTTTTATCTAAAGTGTTCCCGACACGCTCCCATACTGTTTCTGCTCAGGGTGGTATTACCTGTGCTATTGCATCATCAGATCCTAATGATGACTGGCGCTGGCACATGTACGACACCGTTAAAGGCGGCGACTATATCGCTGACCAGGACGCGTCAGAGTACATGTGTTCTGAAGGCCCTAAAGCCGTATTTGAGCTTGAGCACATGGGCTTGCCGTTCTCTCGCTTTGATAATGGCCGTATCTATCAGCGTCCGTTCGGTGGCCAGTCCAAGAATTTTGGCGAAGGCGGTCAGGCAGCACGTACCTGTGCAGCGGCTGACCGTACTGGCCACGCACTGCTACACACGCTTTACCAGAATAACCTGAAGAACAACACGACGTTCTTGAATGAGTGGTACGCGGTTGATCTGGTGAAGAATGCCAGCGGTGACGTGGTTGGCTGTATCGCTATGTGCATTGAAACCGGTGAGGTCGTTCACGTTAAATCGAAAGCGACCGTGCTGGCGACGGGTGGTGCAGGCCGTATCTACGCCTCTACTACCAATGCGCTGATCAATACGGGTGACGGTATTGGTATGGCACTGCGTGCCGGCTTCCCGATGCAGGACATGGAAATGTGGCAGTTCCACCCGACCGGTATTTACGGTGCGGGGACGCTTGTGACTGAAGGTTGCCGGGGTGAAGGTGGCTACCTGATCAATAAAGACGGCGAGCGCTTTATGGAGCGTTACGCGCCCAACGCGAAAGACCTGGCGGGTCGTGACGTGGTGGCGCGCTCCATGGTGATGGAGATTCTGGAAGGCCGCGGCTGTGGCGAGAAGGGCGATCACGTCTTCCTGAAGCTTGATCACTTGGGCGAAGAAGTTCTAGGCAAGCGCCTGCCGGGTATCGTTGAGCTTTCCAAAACCTTCGCACATGTTGATCCGGCAAAAGACCCGATTCCGGTCGTACCTACCTGTCACTATATGATGGGCGGTATTCCGACCAACATTCATGGTCAGGCGATTCTGCAGGACGAAAGCGGCAACGACCAGATTATCAACGGTCTATTTGCCTGTGGTGAAGCAGCCTGTGTATCAGTTCACGGCGCTAACCGTCTGGGCGGGAACTCTTTGCTTGATTTGGTGGTCTTTGGACGTGCGGCTGGCATGTTTATAGAAGGCGCGTTGAACGAAGGTATTGAGTACCTGGACGCTTCCGAATCTGATATCGAATCCGCTATGAAGCGCATCACCCGCTGGAATGAGTCTGAAGGTGGCGAGAGTATTCCTGCGCTGAAGGCGGAGCTTCAGGACATCATGCAAACCTCTTTCGGTGTATTCCGTGAAGAGAAAAACATGGTTGAAGGTGTTCAAAAGCTTGCCGACCTGCGTGGGCGTATCGCCAATGCGCATTTGCCTGACAAATCCAACGCTTTCAACACTGCTCGTGTAGAAGCGTTAGAGCTTGATAACCTGATGGAAGTGGCCGAAGCAACGGCGATTGCTGCCCTTGAGCGTAAAGAGAGCCGCGGTGCCCACTCGCGTTACGACTACCCGGACCGTGATGACGTCAACTGGCTGAAACACTCGCTCTACTTCCCCGCAACGAAAGAGCTGAAGCAGCGCGATGTTAACTTTAAGCCAAAAACTGTTGATACGTTCGAACCTAAGGTTCGTACCTACTAAGCTTCGTATTGACGAGAGGGAGTTATAATGTCCAATCTTCAGGTATCCGTATACCGTTATAATCCGGAAACCGACTCCGCGCCTTATATGCAGGAGTTTCAAGTTGATACCAAAGGGCGCGACATCATGGTGCTGGATGTACTGCACCTGATGAAAGAGCAGGATAGTGGCCTGGCGTTCCGTCGTAGCTGCCGTGAAGGGGTTTGTGGCTCTGATGGTATGAACATGAACGGCAAAAACGGCTTGGCGTGTATTACGCCGCTGTCAGATGTTGTGAAAAACAACAAGCTGACTTTGCGCCCGCTACCTGGCTTGCCGGTTATCCGCGATATGGTTGTGGATATGGGGATTTTCTATAAGCAGTACGAGCGTATTCAGCCGTACCTGCAAAATGAAACGCCAGCACCCGCCATTGAGCGTTTGCAGTCGCCCGAAGACCGTGAAAAGTTGGACGGCCTGTACGAGTGTATCTTGTGCGCCTGCTGTTCCACCTCATGCCCGTCGTTCTGGTGGAACCCCGATAAGTTTGTCGGGCCTGCCGGCCTGCTACAGTCTTATCGCTTCCTGGCAGATTCGCGTGATACAGCAACCCGCGAGCGTTTGACCGATCTGGAAGATCCGTTCTCAGTGTTCCGCTGCCGCGGCATCATGAACTGTGTAGCAGTTTGCCCGAAGGGCTTAAATCCGACGCGCGCCATCGGTAAAATCCGTGAAATGCTGCTTGCGGATGCAACGTAAGTACCCTTTGAGCAAATAAAAAGCGATTGCCACGCAACTTGTATCGCTTTGCTACTTAAATCGTGGCGCTTCGCTTGTTATCATAGGGTTTGTCATAAGGTGCGGCGACGCGTCGCAGCTTATGACCAGACACGTTTAAAAGCCGGTGCTGTACGTACCGGCTTTTGAGCATGAACTGATTAAGAACCGCTAGATAAGTAGGGCTTCCGGCTTTGAGCCGATGCCGCCGGCAAATGTTCCGCCCCGCCGGCAGGGCAATAGCGATGTCGTTGCGTTTTTGCAGCGATGCCGATACCACCCCATCAGTGCAGGGTGACCGAGAGATGCAACAAGGCATAATGGAGTTAATGTGGCGTTCCTCTCACGTTAGTGGTGGCAATGTCCACTACGTGGAAGCGCTTTACGAGCAGTACCTCGCCGATCCCGATGCTGTTCCCGACGAATGGCGTAGCTATTTTGATCAGCTACCCAGTTCTGAGGGCAGTGCCTCCCACGATGTTCCACTAAGCCCCGTTCGTGATCAGTTCTACCAGTTAGGCCGCGAAAGCCGTCCTGGTCGGGTAGTCGCCGCTGCCGATAGCGGTGAGAACAAAAAGCAGGTTAAAGTCCTGCAGCTGATCAATGCGTATCGCTTTCGTGGCCATCAAAAGGCCGATATCGATCCGCTAGGACTGCGCAATCCCACCCCCGTCCCTGACCTCGATTTGTCATTTCATCAGCTGACGAAAGCTGATCTTGATACAGAGTTCCAGACCGGTTCATTTTTCCTGGGTATTGATAAGGCCCCGCTGCGTGACATCGTGGATGCGCTGGAGAAGACATACTGTCGCTCCATCGGCTGCGAGTTCATGCACATTGTGGACACCGAAGAAAAACGTTGGCTGCAACGTCGCTTCGAATCAGTACGCAGTGCTCCCAAGTTTAGTGACGATGTTCGCAAGCATGTACTTGAGCGTCTGACCGCTGCGGAAGGCTTGGAAACTTACTTGGCGTCTAAATATCCAGGTACCAAACGCTTTGGTCTTGAAGGCGGTGAAGTCTTTGTACCTATGATGGACGAGCTTATCCAGCGTGCTGGCGGTTATGGTACAAAGGAAGTCGTTATCGGTATGGCGCACCGCGGTCGCCTTAACTTGTTGGTCAATATTCTGGGTAAAAATCCCGCTGATTTGATTGACGAGTTCGACGGCAAGAAAGTGATTGAGCGTGGTTCTGGCGACGTGAAATATCACCAAGGCTTTAGCTCTAACGTCATGTCACCGGGTGGCGAAGTCCACTTGGCCATGTCGTTCAACCCGTCGCATCTGGAAATCGTAGCGCCGGTGGTTGAAGGGTCGGTACGTGCACGTCAAGACCGCCGCAAAGATCCCGCAGGGGATAAAGTTTTACCCATCAATGTTCATGGTGATGCTGCTTTTGCTGGTCAAGGTGTGGTCATGGAGACATTTCAGATGTCTCAGACCCGGGCCTATAAAACTGGCGGGACGATTCATATCGTCATCAATAACCAGGTGGGCTTTACGACGTCTAACCCCCTGGATGCTCGTTCTACTGAGTACTGCACTGACATCGCCAAGATGGTTCAAGCGCCTATCTTTCACGTTAATGGTGATGATCCTGACGCCGTTATCCATGCTACCCAAGTGGCGTTGGACTACCGTCAGCAGTTCAAAAAAGACGTTGTCATTGATTTGGTCTGCTACCGTCGTCGTGGGCACAACGAAGCCGATGAGCCTTCCGGTACGCAGCCACTAATGTACGCCAAGATCAAAGACCATTCTTCAACGCGCACAGTTTATGCGCAGCGTCTGGTTGAGCAGGGTGTTTTATCTGAAGACGACGCCAAAGCAATAATGGAAACCTATCGCGATGACTTGGTCGCGGGTAACCACGTTGCCAATGCGCTGGTGCAGGAGCCTAATACATCCCTGTTTGTGGATTGGGCGCCGTACCTGGGGCATGAGTGGTCTGGCGATGCCGACACGTCTTTTGACATGAAGCGTCTTCAGCAGCTGGCTGCGAAAATGTGCGAGATTCCGGATGGGGTCGAAGTGCAGCGTCAGGTAGCCAAGATTTACGAAGACCGTCGCAAGATGCAGGCCGGTGGCATGGCCATGAACTGGGGCTTTGCAGAAACGCTGGCCTATGCCACTTTGCTGGAGCAAGGCCATCCCATCCGGATTACCGGTCAGGATGTAGGCCGCGGTACGTTCTCGCACCGTCACGCCGTGGTACATAACCAGAAAGATGGCTCTACCTATGTGCCGCTGCAAAACATGGCCGATGGCCAGCCGACGTTCACGATTCATGACTCTTACCTTTCGGAAGAGGCCGTGCTGGCGTTTGAATACGGCTACTCGACCACAGCGCCGAATGATCTAGTTATCTGGGAAGCCCAGTTTGGTGATTTCTTTAATGGTGCCCAGGTGGTGGTCGACCAGTTCATCTCATCAGGTGAAACCAAGTGGGGCCGGCTGTGTGGCCTGACGATGTTGCTACCCCATGGCTATGAAGGTCAGGGTCCAGAGCACTCGTCTGCCCGACTGGAGCGATTCCTGCAAATGTGCGCTGAGCACAACATGCAGGTGTGCGTACCCACAACGCCTGCGCAGATTTATCACTTGCTGCGTCGTCAGGTTATTCGCCCGCTGCGTAAGCCGTTGATCGTTATGTCACCTAAGTCGCTTCTGCGCCATAAAGAAGCGGTATCGAGCCTTGATGATCTTGCCCACGGCAAATTCCAAATGGTATTGCCGGATCAAGCGGATCTGGTTGCTGAAGAGGTAACGCGTGTGATTCTGTGTTCAGGCAAGGTCTATTATGACCTGGCGGCTTGGCGCACAGAGAATGAGCGTAACGATACGGCGATTATTCGTCTTGAGCAGCTCTATCCCTTCCCGAAAGAAGAGCTTCTGGAAGTGCTCCAGGCGTATGCCAATGTGGAAGATATTGTCTGGTGTCAGGAAGAGCCATTGAATCAAGGCGCCTGGTATTCAAGTCAACACCACATGCGTACAGTGGCCGATATGCTTAAAGATGGCCTAGGACGCGAGTTGAAATTTGCAGGACGTCCTGCCTCTGCCGCACCGGCAGCGGGCTACATGTCCGTTCACACTGAACAGCAGCGCCAACTGGTGGAAGACGCTTTTAATCTATAAAGCGCCCACCGGATTTAGAGAACACATAAGGGAAACGACATGGCTACTGAGATCAAAGCGCCAACCTTTCCGGAATCCGTTGCCGAAGGTACTGTGGCTGCGTGGCATAAAAAGCCGGGTGACAGCGTCGAACGTGACGAACTGATTGTTGAAATCGAAACCGACAAGGTGGTGCTGGAGGTCGTTGCACCGGAAGCGGGTACCCTGACTGACGTGATGGCCGAAGAGGGCGAAACCGTCGAGTCTGAGCAGGTGCTTGGCAAAATCGGTGAAGGCAGTGCTTCAGGCGACGACAGCGGTAAGAAAGAAGAAAAATCTTCTGACGATGACGGCGCTGAAAAATCCGAAGAGAAATCCGACGAAAAGAAAGACGCCAAGCAGGAAGAGAAGCAAGCCAGCAGCGGCGGTAAGCAGCATGACGTCAAGGCGCCGAGCTTCCCTGAGTCGATTCAGGAAGGCACCGTTGCTACCTGGCATAAGAAAGTCGGCGAAGCGGTTAAGCGCGATGAAGTGCTGGCTGATATTGAAACCGATAAAGTTGTGCTCGAAGTCGTAGCACCGGCTGACGGTGCTTTGGCTGAAATTAAGGCCGAAGAGGGCAGCCAGGTTGAGTCCGAAGCGATTCTTGCAGTCTTCACTGAAGGCGGCGGTAGCGACGTAGCGACAGCGGCTGATAAAGAGCCAGCCGCCTCTGCTGACGATGGCGCCAGCGATGAGAAGATGGGCGATAAGATTGTTGCACCGGCTGCACGTAAGTTGATTGCTGAGCACGACCTTGATGTTGCCAAGATTGAAGGTACGGGTAAAGGTGGTCGCGTCCTGAAAGAAGACGTGCAAAAAGCCGTGAAAGATGGCTCCGCCAAGAAAGGTGCTGCCAAACCTGCTGCTGCACCGGCTAAATCAGCGGCGGCGCCTGTGGCTGAAGGCGAGCGTGCTGAGAAGCGTGTACCTATGACCCGCTTGCGCCAGACCATCGCCAAGCGCCTGGTTCAGGCGCAGCAAACGGCGGCGATGCTGACGACGTACAACGAAGTGGACATGACTGAAATCATGGCCCTGCGTGCGCAGTACAAAGATACCTTCCTCAAAGCGCATGATATCAAACTGGGCTTTATGGGCTTCTTTGTTAAAGCGGCCTCTGAAGCGCTCAAGCGCTTCCCGGACGTTAACGCCTCTATCGACGGTACCGACATCGTTTATCACGGTTACCAGGATATTGGCGTTGCGGTATCTACTGACCGCGGTCTGGTCGTACCGGTACTGCGCGACACGGACAATATGAAAATTGCTGACGTCGAAAGAACGATTGTCGACTTTGGTAAACGTGGTCGTGACGGCAAGCTGGGTATGGACGACATGATCGGTGGTACCTTTACCATCACTAACGGTGGCACTTTCGGTTCGCTGATGTCGACGCCGATCATCAACCCGCCGCAGACCGCTATCTTGGGCATGCACAAGATCCAGGATCGTCCGATGGCGATCAACGGTAAGGTCGAGATTCGCCCTATGATGTACCTGGCGCTCTCCTATGACCACCGTATGATCGACGGCAAAGACGCCGTTCGATTCCTGGTGACCATTAAAGAATTGCTGGAAGATCCGGCACGTCTGCTGCTGGACGTCTAAGATACAGTCACTACGTATCTTCGCGTATTTACGCGTCACCTTCTAATGCAATCGCACACAGCCCCTCTCCCGGCTAATGTCAAAACGGGAGAAGGGCACCAAGCTAAAGGAGCCAACATGGCTGACAAGTTTGATGTGATCGTTATCGGCGCTGGCCCTGGCGGTTACGTTGCTGCTATTCGTGCAGCACAAATGGGCCTGAAAACAGCCTGTGTTGAGAAATGGGTCAATAAAGAAGGCAAAACCGTTCATGGCGGTACCTGCCTAAATGTCGGCTGTATTCCTTCTAAGGCGCTGCTTGAAACGTCGCATAAGTTTGTTGAAGCGCGCGATCACTTTGCCGAAGTAGGCATCGAAATCGACGCGCCGAAGGCTAATATCGCCAAAATGCTCGAGTTCAAAAACTCGGTCATTAACAAGAACGTTGGCGGCATCAGCGCGCTGTTCAAAGCGAATGGCGTTACTTCACTGGAAGGTAAAGGCAAAGTTACTTCTTCCACAGAAGTTGAAGTAACTGACCACGATGGCAATGCGACAACCTACACCGCTGACAACATCGTTATCGCCGCAGGCTCCGTACCGGTTGAAATTCCGCCGACGCCGCTGACCGACGACCTGATTGTGACATCGACAGGCGCGCTCGAGTTTACCGAAGTACCCAAGCGTCTGGGGGTTATCGGTGCCGGTGTTATCGGCTTAGAGCTGGGTAGCGTTTGGAAGCGTTTAGGTTCTGACGTTACCGTTCTTGAAGCCATGGACAGCTTCCTGCCGATGGTTGATGGTGCGATTGCCAAAGAAACCCAGAAGCTGCTCAAGAAACAGGGACTGGACATCAAACTGGGCGCACGCGTGACCGGTTCTGAGGTTAAGGACAGTGAAGTCGTCGTTAAGTACACCGATGGTGACGGCGAGCAGGAAATGACCTTCGACAAACTGATTGTTTGCGTGGGTCGTCGTCCTTATACGCAAGGCGTGATTGCCGACGGCGTAGGTGTTGAGCTTGACGAGCGTGGCTTTATTTTCGTTGATGATCAGTGCCGTACCAATGTCCCGAGCGTCTATGCGATCGGTGACTGCGTACGTGGACCGATGCTGGCGCATAAAGCATCTGAAGAAGGCGTTATGGTGGCTGATATTATTGCCGGCCATAAAGCTGAAATGAACTACGATGCCATCCCCAGCGTTATCTACACCTCGCCTGAAGTGGCATGGGTAGGTATGACCGAGCAGGATGCCAAAGCCAAAGGCATCGAAGTTAAAACGGGCTCTTTCCCGTTCTCGGCCAACGGTCGTGCGCTTGCCAACAATGCGCCTGAAGGTATGGCCAAGATTATTGCCGATGCCGAGACCGACCGCATTCTGGGTATGCATATCGTCAGCCAGCACGCGGGTGAGCTGATTGCCCAAGGCGTTATCGCAATGGAATTTGGCTCCAGTGCCGAAGACTTGGCGTTGACCTGCTATGCCCACCCGAGTACTTCTGAAGCGATTCACGAAGCGGCTCTCGCGGTGGAAGGCCATGCAATTCATATGGCTAATCGTAAAAAGCGTTAATAAGTTCAGCGGTAACAACCAAGCGCCACCATAAGGTGGCGCATCACTTTCGGGCATGTTGTAAAATAGCGCGCGAAAGTACGGGGATAGCCAGTTTCGATAACTGGCTGTCGTTCGAGTCACATGCAACCAATGGCATGAATCGATGAACCTTCACGAGTATCAAGGCAAACAGCTGTTTGCTGATTATGGTCTACCAGTGTCCAAAGGCTTTGCCGTGGACACTCCCGAAGAAGCAGTAGAAGCGTGTAAAAAAATCGGCGGCGACATGTGGGTTGTTAAAGCCCAGGTTCACGCAGGTGGTCGCGGTAAAGCGGGCGGCGTTAAGCTGATCAAAGATCCCGCCGAAGCAAAAGCATTTGCTGAGCAGTGGCTGGGCAAAAACTTGGTGACCTTCCAGACTGACGAAAAAGGTCAGCCGGTTGCCAAGATCCTGGTTGAAACCTGCACCGATATTGCTGATGAGCTGTATCTGGGTGCCGTCGTCGATCGTACTACCCGTCGCGTGGTCTTCATGGCCTCGACTGAAGGTGGTGTCGAGATCGAAACGGTTGCAGAAGAAACGCCGGAAAAGATTCTTAAAGCCGAAATCGATCCGCTGGTCGGCGCACAGCCGTACCAGGCGCGTGAACTGGCGTTTGCTCTGGGCCTGAAAGGCGACCAGATCAAACAGTTCACCAAGATTTTCCTAGGCCTCTCCAAGCTGTTCCATGACAAAGATCTGGCGCTTTTAGAGATCAACCCGCTGGTTATTACTGACGAAGGCAATCTTCACTGCCTCGACGCCAAACTGGGCCTCGACAGCAACGCGCTGTATCGTCACCCGGATCTGCAGGCCATGCGTGATCCTTCCCAGGAAGATCAGCGTGAAGCCGATGCGGCGAAGTGGGAACTGAACTACGTTGCTCTCGACGGTAACATTGGTTGCATGGTTAACGGCGCAGGCCTTGCCATGGGTACCATGGACATCGTCAACCTGAGCGGCGGCAAACCGGCTAACTTCCTGGACGTTGGCGGCGGCGCGACCAAAGAGCGCGTTGCAGAAGCGTTCAAGATCATTCTGTCTGACGACAATGTTAAAGCCGTTCTGGTTAACATTTTCGGCGGTATCGTTCGTTGCGACATGATTGCTGAAGGCATTATCGGTGCCGTTGAGCAAGTCGGTGTCAACGTACCGGTTGTCGTTCGCCTGGAAGGTAACAATGCCGAGCTGGGTGCTGAGAAACTGGCATCTAGCGGTCTGAACATCATCGCTGCTACCAGTCTGACCGATGCGGCTCAGCAGGTCGTTAAAGCGGCGGAGGGCAAGTAATGAGTATCCTGATCGATAAGAACACCAAGGTCATCTGCCAAGGTTTCACCGGTGGCCAGGGCACGTTCCACTCCGAGCAGGCGATTGCCTATGGTACGCAGATGGTCGGCGGTGTAACGCCGGGCAAAGGCGGCCAGGAGCACTTGGGTCTGCCGGTTTTCAACACCGTTAAAGAAGCGGTTGAGAAAACAGGCGCGGAAGCCAGCGTTATCTACGTTCCGGCACCGTTCTGTAAAGACTCGATCCTTGAAGCTGCAAATGCAGGCATCAAGCTGATCGTGTGCATCACCGAAGGTATCGCCACGCTTGATATGCTCGAAGCAAAAGTAAAATGCGACGAGTTGGGTGTGCGTCTGATTGGCCCGAACTGCCCTGGTGTTATCACCCCGGGCGAATGCAAAATCGGTATCATGCCGGGTCATATCCACCAGCCGGGCCGCGTAGGTATCGTATCGCGCTCAGGCACCCTGACCTATGAAGCCGTTAAGCAGACGACTGATCACGGTTTCGGCCAGTCTACCTGTGTAGGTATCGGCGGTGACCCGATTCCGGGTTCCAACTTTATCGACATCCTGGAGATGTTCGAAAAAGACCCGAAAACCGAAGCGATCGTCATGATCGGTGAAATCGGCGGCACGGCTGAAGAAGAAGCAGCGGCTTACATCAAAGCCAACGTTTCCAAGCCAGTGGTATCCTACATTGCCGGTGTTACTGCACCTCCTGGCAAGCGTATGGGCCACGCCGGCGCGATCATTTCTGGCGGTAAAGGTACTGCTGACGAGAAGTTTGCTGCCCTGGAAGACGCCGGTGTTAAAACCGTTCGTTCTTTGGCAGAAATCGGCGATGCACTGAAAGAAGTGACTGGCTGGTAAGTCACGCTCTATCTTGCATGTCAAAAAAGCACCCTTCGGGGTGCTTTTTTATTGCCTGGCATTTATTGGCTCAAGGACGATCAGTCGCGTTATCTAAAGCGGCTAAGCTTGGCCTCATGCGGTGAAGCCTGCTGCCCCAGGCGCTTAAAGCCGAACCACAGCAGGACAGGAGCGCCTGCGAGTATGTAAAGGTGATACGACACCAGCCGCCAGATCAATACCGCCGCACCTATTTGAGCCGTCGTTAAAAAAGGCATTAACAACGCGCTAACGCCTACCTCAGCAGTGCCCGCACCGCCTGGCAGAAAGCTGAACTGGCTAGCAGCCATACCCAGCATCTGAGTAAAGAATGTCCAGAGCCAATCGATATTGCCTCCCACGCCGATCACCGCCAAATACAGCAGACTGTAACGAGCGCACCAGTGCATTATCGTGAGTACCCATACGGCCCCCAGTATCCGTTTAGGAAGTTTGAGCGTACGTAAAAATGCCTGGCGACAACGTAGCGAACGACGCAGCAGCGTGCGCTGCCAAGTACGCCTAAAAAAACGGCTATCGGTAAATATGCCAAGCCGCCAGCGCGGAAATGTCCACAGACACAGTGATACCAGCACGATAACCGTGAGTAGCCCCAATAAGGACCACTGAATTAAGGTCTGATAGGGCCAGCCGGTATCGACGGATAGGGTATAAGCTGCCAGGCCACTCAATAAGCTGATGAAAAATAGCGAGTCGAACCCCTGGTCGATCAAAAATACACCGGCCCCTTTCGCGGGCGACAGGTCGCGCCGGGCAAGAAGTGTGAGCAAAACTGCAGGCCCTCCGCTTCCTCCAGGCGTTGCGCAAAGTGCACACTTGGTGGCTAGTTCAATACCTAAAGCGCTACGTTGATTCATGGGGCCTGCACGCCCATTCAATAAAAGGCGCAGCCTTAAGGCATTCAAATTCCAGCACAGCACGGCTAACGCCAGCATGCCCAGAAAAATTGAGAAAGGAAACGCTGCCAGCTCGCTCCAGGCGGCATCCCCGCCTATCCAATGGGTGAGCAGTAACGGCGCTGACAACGCCAAGGTAATGAAAAGTAGATGAAGCAACCACTTGGACTGAATAAGGTGTTTAACCGTTTTTGGCATGAAGTTGCTGCGTTTCGGGTTGATGGAGCGCCTGATAATGCTTTAAAAGATCAAGAATAACCTTATCCCAGTTAAAGTGGCGTTCAACATGGCGGCGAGCATAGCGCCCACTGGCCGCGATATCGCGGTTAAAAAGTGCGTGGCAGGCGTCCGCCATTTCATCAGGGTCAAGGGGCTTGCAAAGAACACCTCCCCCCAACGGCACGTTTTCAGCCAAGGCGCCGATATTGGCAGCGATAACCGGTAGGCCGCATGCCATTGCCTCTTGGGCGACCAGCCCAAACGTTTCCCGGGTGCCTGCATGAAGCAGTGCGTCGCTACTGGCTAATGCTGTGGCAACTTCATGGGCATTACAACAGCGATCCACCACCGATACATTGCTGGAAACCTGGCGCGGCATGCCTGGCCCGATTAACAAAAGATGGTACTGACTACCCAGCTTGCGCATAGTGGCAAGCAACACATCGATATTTTTTTCGCGTGAATAACGCCCAACGAATATCAGCAGGCGCTTGTCAGCAGCGATACCTAGCGTACTGCGTAGATGCGGGTCACGGGCGCCGGGATGGAAACGTTCAAGATCAACGCCCAGCGGCTGCACGCGCACATTAGGCACACCCCATTCGAGTAACCGATCAGCTATCGTTTGAGATGGGGCTAAAACACTATCGAAGCGCGAGTAGAGATCCACGACGTAGCGTTCAAGACGCTTGCAGACCCGTTTACCAAAACGGTCGCCCATCAGGCGCGGCAGATCAGAATGATAGAAGCCGGATACCGGCACCCCCAGCTTTTGGCCAGCGGAAAGAGCTGCCCAAGCCGTCACATAGGGGTCACCCGCTTCGATCATATCCGGGTTTAGCTCTATCAATCGTTGCCGCCAAGGCGTGCTGCGCACTGGAAAACGATAGCCCTGACCTAACGGCAACCGTAGCGCGGGCAGGGTATGCAAATCGCCGAGGCTATCGCGCTCGGCGCCAGGCACAAGCAAGCTCGCACGAAAGTCGGGATAGCGACTCATAACGCGATGCTTGGCCTGTAAATAAGTGCGCACACCGCCGCTGGCGGGCGCATGAAACATGGTCACATCGGCAATATGCAAAGCAACCTCCGAGCCATCAAAGTGTCATCGGTTTATCATAATGCAGAGATAAGTCAGTTATACGACAGTTATCGCCAGCTGACCAGTTTGGCCCGCTCAAAGTATCCGAGTGTTCAGTACTTACCTGCGTTTTTGGCCTGTTAAGTCCCCTTGTTCTGGTAATGTCCGGGGGATTCCCATCTTTGTTAAAACTTCTGGGTATTCACTCTTATCCTGGTCTGCCGTCTTGACTATAACAACGCATAATCTACTCTACCATCCATATGGATGGTAAATGGATTCCATAAGGATGTTTTTTTAGCCTTTATTCTGCATTGCGGTAAGGCCACTGAGGAAGTAAATATGAGCGTGCATGAATTACGCCGTAAGCCTGGCGACTCCAGCGAAAAGATCACGATTAATGTGGGAGTCATCGATCTTGGTCAGATCGACCTGCTGGTTCAGGAAGGGTTTTACTCCAACCGAACCGATTTGATTCGTACGGCTATCCGTAATCAGTTGACAACCCATGCCGAGGTGGTCAAAGAAACCGTATCGCGTAAATCTTTCGTGCTCGGGCTGGAGCACTACAGTCGCTCGGATTTAGAAGCCGTTCAGGCGGCGGGCGAGATGCTGCAGATTCAGGTGCTGGGCATGGCCAGCATTGCAAACGACGTTACCCCCGAGCTCGCTGCCGCCACCATTGAATCGGTGGTCGTGTTGGGCGCCTTAAATGCCAGTGCCGCAGTGAAGGCTGCGTTGGCAGACCGCATTCACTGAATTCTTGATGAGGGCATTGATAATGATCGACGCCACTGTGACCCAACGAATGCAAGAAGCGACGCGGCTTACCCGCGCTGGAAAATTGAAGGAGGCCATGGCGCTGCTTCAGGGCGATGGGGATGGTTGCAAACGTCAGCAGGCACCCATAGCCTCTTCTCAGCCCGGTAACGTATATGAAAGTACCTGTCAGTGTGTGGAAGAAGAAGTTTCAAGCGTAAAGCCTGAGGCAGAATCTCCCTCTTTTGGACGTGCCACCCGTACCCAAGAGGCACCTGACTGGCGCAGCAAATGGACCAGCTTTCAAGGCATGGCGCAGCCTGGTCATACGCCTGGTCGTTCTGAAGAAGCTAAACCCGGAGCTTTTACCGCAGGCAGTTTCAGCAATCGAGCGGGCACGCGGGATTACAAAATTTTTCTGCCGAGTAGCTATCACGGCCAGGCGATGCCGCTGGTGGTCATGCTGCATGGCTGTACCCAGAACCCGGATGACTTCGCGGCAGGAACCCAGATGAATCAACTGGCCGAAGAGCAGGCGTTTTGCGTGCTTTATCCGGCCCAGCCGATAAGTGCCAACAGCTCCAGATGTTGGAACTGGTTCAAGGCGAGCGATCAACAGCGCGACGGCGGTGAGCCCGAGGTGCTGGCGGGCATGACGCGCGAGATACTCGATACCCATAAGCTTGACGCTACGCGGGTATACGTCGCCGGGCTCTCCGCCGGCGGCGCCATGGCTACAACCTTGGCGATGACCTATCCGGAACTTTTCGCCGCCGTAGGTGTGCACTCCGGGCTGCCTCATGGCGTGGCCAAGAGCCTGCCCGACGCGCTGGCCGCCATGCAGGGCGGCGCACCCGGAGCAAAAGGGCAGGGGCGTCATCCGGCATCCAGCGTGCCGGCGATCATCTTTCACGGTGATCGCGACACCACCGTTCACCTGAGCAATGCCGAACGCGTAGCGGCGCAGTACGCCATCACACAGGGCAAGGGGGATGTTGATGCAGGACGCGTGGCAGGCGGCCATGGCTACACGCGCACGGTCTATCGCGACGCCATGGGTGAGGCGCGCCTGGAGCAGTGGCGCATTCACGGGGCTGGCCACGCCTGGGCCGGGGGTAGCTCACTAGGAAGTTACACTGACCCCAAAGGGCCGGATGCTTCCAAGGAGATGTTGCGCTTTTTCATGCAGCACCATCATTAAGAGCACCATCAAAAATAAGAAAGCCATCAAAAATAAGAAAGCCATCAAAAATAAGAAAGCCATCA
>NZ_JBQTDC010000038.1:0-37398 GCF_052353045.1 Halomonas sp. AOP7-B1-5
AGGGCGCCTCTTAAAGAGACGCCCTTTTCGTTAGGCAAAATACTTGTACGTACAGATTACTCGCAGTCGCCTACCCGCTCGCCTTCAATCGTGGTGTTCATGGTCAACTCACCCATGGGCGATTGCGTCAGAATATCTACGCTACCGTTGATTTGCTCACCCATAAAGCGCATATCGCCGTCGATAGTGGCTTCACCACCTTCGGCACGGCATACCATGCTGTAAGCAAGGCCATCGGCGTTCATATCCTGGTTAAGAAGCTCACAGCCTTCTTCTTCCTCGATAAAGCCGAACTCAGCGCCATCCAGGTCGTCCTGAGTAATACACTGGCGCTCGGTTTCCGTTTGATCCGGAATATCCATATCGCCGCTGATACTGGTCACGCTGACGAACTCCCACTCGCCTGGCGTAACATTGGGTGTTTCTGCCAAGGCGACCATCGGGAAGGCCAAAGCGGCCGCTACTGCCATGTTTCGTAACATCATCGTTTCTCTCTATAGCACTTAAAAAATAGTACTTAAAAAATAGCACTTGGAAATAGCACGTGGAAAACGGTACGTGGAGAACCGTTTACATCCTACCTGATTCATCACCACGATGCCCGGCTTCGCACCAGACTGCTACACTAGCGTCGAGTTTCAAACTGTTAAAGGTAGCTTCTTATGCACGATGACGCCTTAGTGAACCACGATTTTCACTGCCCCTATTGCGATGCCCCTTTGACCTTTGTCATCGACACATCCCAAGGTAGCCACGCCACCTGGGAAGACTGCCATCAATGCTGTGCGCCCATTCAGCTGGAAATTATCATCTCACCCATGACTGGTGAGCTTGAAGCAGTGCTCACCGGCCGTGATGACGATGTTTTTTGATGACCCTGTGTTTAAAGGGCACTGTTTTAAGGACTGTGTTTTAAGGACTCTATTTTTGATAGCCTTGTTTTGAAAAACAATGCTTTTTAGCGCTATGCGGCGTCTTCTTGGCGCTGGATGATTTGGCGCCGTTCGTTACGCCGCATCATGTACCAGGCCACAAACGTGGCCAGCGATACGGTCAAGATAATCAGCGTTGCCAGGGCGTTAATTTTAGGCGACACGCCCATGCGCACCGATGAAAACACGACCATGGGCAGCGTGTTCGCACCGGGCCCAGAGACAAAACTTGCAATTACCAGGTCATCCAGAGACAGCGTAAAGGCAAGCAACCAGCCGGCCGCCAGTGCAGGTGCAATAATGGGCAGTGTTACAAAAAAGAATGTTTTTAACGGCGGCGAGCCCAAGTCCATCGCGGCTTCTTCAATGGAGCTATCCAATTCGCGCAGCCGCGCGGCGACCACCACGGCAACGTAAGCACTACAGAAGGTGGTGTGCGCAATCCAGATAGTGCCCTCGCCGCGGTCGGCGGGCCAGCCTGTCAGCTGTGCCATCTGGACAAACAGCAATAACAGGGACAGCCCGGTGATCACTTCAGGCATCACCAACGGTGCGGTCACCATGCTGGAAAGCGCCGTTTTACCACGAAAATGGCCAAACCGGGTCATGACAAAAGCAGCCACCGTGCCTAAGCACACCGCCATGCTCGCGGCAAAAAACGCGATTTTCAGGCTCGTCCATACCGCTGAAAGAATCTGTTGATCCTGAAACAGTGCGCCGTACCACTGTGTCGAAAATCCTGCCCATACGGTAACCAGCCGTGAGGAGTTGAAGGAGTACACCACCAACACTGCCATTGGGAGGTAAAGAAACAGCAAGCCCACTATCAGCATTACCGTTGAAAAATGCGGACGCCGACGGACTGTACTCATTCTTCAAGCTCCCGAGACTGATAACGATGAAACCAAACAATCGGTATAAGCAGCATTAGCAACATGACCATTGCCAGCGCCGAGGCCACGGGCCAATCGCGGTTAAGGAAAAACTCTTCCCACAATACCTTGCCGATCATCAGCGTATCCGGCCCACCCAGCAGCTCAGGGATAACAAACTCCCCCACCGCGGGAATAAACACCAGCATGGAGCCTGCGATAATGCCGCCCATTGAAAGGGGCAATGTCACCTTGATAAACGTGTTGATCTTGCGTGACCCAAGGTCAGAGGCCGCTTCCAGAAGCGAGTTATCCAGCCGGGTCAGGTGAGCATAAAGGGGCAGTACCATAAAGGGTAAATAGGCGTAGACAATGCCAATCACGACAGCAAACTGCGTATTCATCATACGTAGCGGCGTGTCAATCAGGCCAAGACCTATCAGCAGATTATTGATTAACCCGCTGTTGCTCAAGATACCCATCCAGGCGTAGACCCGGATCAGGAAAGATGTCCAAGAAGGCAGCATCACCAAAAGCAACAGGATAAGCTGCCAGCGTGCCGGCGCGCGCGCCATGGCATAGGCCATGGGGTAGCCCAGCAGCAGACAGGCAACGGTTGCGATAAACGCCGTTTTCACCGATCCCCAATACGCGGCTATATAAAGCGAATCGGAAAGCAGGAAAAGATAGTTACCCAGGTTTAAAAAGACATGCAGAGTTTGGTCGGCATATTCAAGCAGCGGCCCGTAAGGGGGAATCGCCACAGCTCCCTGGGACAAGCTGATCTTCAATACCAGAGCAAAAGGCAGCAAAAAGAACAGCAAAAGCCATACAAGCGGAAAGGCAATGACCGCTCGGCGCCCTAGCTGGCAACGCTTAAGCAGAGCGACAACCTGAGATGGCATCATCTAAAGCAATCTCCTAATAGCCAGAGTAGGCAGCATCAGCGGTTCAACACGATGGCACTGTGATCTTCCCAGTAGACATACACGCTGTCTTCCCAGGTTGGCCGATCACCCCGCCGTTCGGTATTCGCCATACTAACCTTGATCAACTGGCCTTTGGTCGTGCGTACGTAGTAAAGCGAAAAACCGCCCAAGTAGGCAATATCATCAACTTTACCTTCGGCCCAGTTATAGTCGCCCGTGGGTTTTTCCCGGGTCAGCCAGATTTTTTCAGGCCGCAGCGCTGCCCATACCCGCCGATCAACCGCCTGGGTAGTAATCCCGTGGTCGATATAGATAGGGCGTTCAAGATCAGGAGATACAATCTGGCAATGATCGGCGGCGTCTTCCACAATCTCGCCTTCAAACAGATTCACGGTCCCTACGAATTCCGCCACCATGCGGCTAGCCGGGCTTTCGTAAACATCCACGGGCGAGCCGACCTGCTCGATCCAACCGTCAGCCATAATGGCCACGCGGTCGGCCATGGTCATGGCCTCTTCCTGATCGTGGGTCACCATAATGCAGGTCACGCCTACCTGCTCAATAATTTCGACCACTTCCAGCTGCATTTCGGTACGCAGCTTTTTATCCAACGCGCCCATGGGCTCATCAAGCAGCAGCAGTTTTGGGCGCTTGGCCAGGGAGCGCGCCAGCGCCACCCGCTGGCGCTGGCCGCCTGAAAGCTGATGCGGTTTGCGTTTGGCAAAGCGCTCCATATGCACCAGCTTCAGCATCTGAGCAACGCGCGCTTCCACCTCAGCTTTGGCAAGCTTGTCCTGCTTTAACCCGAATGCGATATTTTGTGCCACGGTCATATGTGGAAATAACGCATAGGACTGAAACATCATATTAATCGGGCGCTTGTAAGGCGGCACCGCCGTAATATCGTTACCGCCGAGCAAAATACTTCCTTCCGTGGGGGTTTCAAACCCAGCCAGCATACGCAAAAGCGTCGACTTACCCGATCCAGACCCGCCTAAAAGCGCAAAAATTTCGCCGCGCTTTACCTGTAAATTTACGTTATCTACCGCCAAGGCATCGTCAAAGCGCTTACATAAGCCCTTAACCTCAAGCACGATGTCTTCTGCAAACCGTGGCGTTTTCCCCTGAGAGCGCTGTACTGATGAAGCGACCGAGGAATCCGTTAACGGTTCGTTCGATAGGGGCGTAGTGACCATTCGCCACTCCCATCAAAAGGCCCGGAAAGCCGGGCATTAAAAGATGAACAGCGAGCCAGGCGCATAGGCCTGACTCGCTGTCGGATGAGGTTTGATTAACGGCCAGACTTTACACGGTTCCAGATACGCGTACGAATGCGCTGTACCGGCTGCGGCATATCAATGGCCACGTACAGGTTCTTCATGACCTCGGTTTCCGGGTAAACCGCTGGGTTATTCAGAATTTCTTCTGGCAGGTAAGCATCAGCCGCTGCGTTAGGATTGGCGTAGCTTACGAAGTCCGTAATTTCAGCGGCAATTTCGGGGTCTAAAATAAAATTGATAAAGGCGTGGGCGTTCTCTACGTTGGGCGCATCGGCTGGGATAGCCATCACGTCAAACCACAAGGCAGCGCCTTCTTTGGGAATGCTGTAGGCAATTTCAAAATCCCGTCCCGCTTCTTCAGCCCGCTCAGCAGCCTGGAAAACATCGCCAGAATAACCGCCCGCGACACAGATATTGCCATTGGCAAGGTCGGATACGTAGCGTGAAGAGTGGAAGTAGGTAACATTATCACGAATAGCCGCAATCACCTCGCCACCCGCTTCAAGGTCTTCGGTCTTTTGGCTAAGCGGGTCCAAGCCCAGGTAAGCCATCGCGGCAGGAATCATTTCTTCGCCGGTATCCAGCATCGAAATACCGCAGCCTGCTTCATTCAAGGCGGAGGTGATTTCCGGATCAAACAGCATTGCCCAACTATCTACCGGTGCATCATCGCCAAGAATTTCTTGAATACGCTCAACGTTATATCCAAACCCGTTGGTACCCCACATATAAGGCACGGAGTATTCGCCATCGGGATCAATAGCTTCAAGATTATCGGTTAACTCGGTATTCAGATTTTCCAGATTAGGCAGCTGTTCTTTGTCCAGCGCCTGGTACACTCCGGCTTGGCGTTGACGGGTAAAAAAGTGCGTTGAAGGCACTACCACATCATAACCCGAACGACCCGCTAACAGAGCAGCGTCGAGCGTTTCGTTGCTGTCATAAACATCATAGGTAACATCAATACCCGTGCGCTCAGTAAATTTCGCAAGCGTTTCAGGGGCAATATAATCTGACCAGTTATAAACCCGCACCTCATCGGCGTGAGCGAATGTCGCCGCTGCGGCAAAAGAAACGGCCGCAACGGCCCCAGAAAGTTTGTGAATGTTCCCCATTATCCAGCTCCTCATTATTCAAAAACAGTATCATCTAGATTGACGCCAGCCATAAGCCACTCGCATTAGCGTAGGCCTTTCTACTGAACGTGCGAATTTTGCGACGCAGCGACCTCTATCGCAAGTCAATGTGAAAGATTCTTGCATTATAGTGGCGTTGCCCCCACTTCAAGAACAGCGCAGCGAGATTGACCTGCGCAACTATTGATCTGACCGACGCAATTATAGTAGAAGCCTATCGAACATATGGCATTTTCCAATTTTAGCTATTAGTCGAAAGCGCCTACTATGGTCAACATCTTTTCACCCCCACTCAACAGACCCGGAGATAACCTGAATGTCTTTGATCAACACCGAAGTAAAACCGTTTAAAGCAACTGCCTATCTTAACGGCGAATTCATTGATGTCACCGAAGCTGATCTTAAGGGTAAATGGTCTATTTTCTTCTTCTACCCCGCTGACTTTACGTTTGTTTGCCCCACAGAGCTGGGCGATCTGGCCGATAACTACGACGCTTTCAAAAAGCTGGGCGTAGAAATTTACAGCGTTTCCACCGATACCCACTTCACGCACAAAGCATGGCACGACAGCTCTGAAACTATCGGCAAGCTGCAGTACCCGATGCTGGCTGACCCGACGCTTCAGATTTCACGCAACTTTGAAGTGCTGATTGAAGAAGCTGGCCTTGCTGAGCGCGGCACCTTCGTTATAGACCCGGACGGTAAAGTTCAGATCGTCGAAATCAATGCAGGTAACATCGGCCGTAACGCTGAAGAACTGCTGCGCAAAGTGAAAGCCGCTCAGTACGTTCGTGAAAACCCCAACGAAGTTTGCCCGGCCAAATGGAAAGAAGGTGAAGAAACACTCGCACCGTCTTTAGACCTCGTTGGCAAAATCTAAACGGCGAACACTGCCGCTAACGCTTAACAGCTGCTAATCATTGGCGCTGGTTAGTAAGGCGGTACAACACCCGGGTAGTTCTTGCCCGGGTGTTTAAAAAAAACGCTATCTGCTCTCCCTTTGGAATACCTTGGCGCTGTGGTATTTACACACGCAGGTTAGACGCGCCTGTCGGTTGAGAGCAATTTTTACAGATTACGAGGAAATCACTGTCATGTTGGACGCCAATTTAAAAAACCAGTTGAAAGCTTATTTAGAAAAAGTGACTCAACCGTTCGAGATCGTTGCGTCCCTCGATGACGGTGCCAAGTCACGTGAACTGCTGGGCTTGTTAGAAGATATCAACGGCCTAAGCGACAACATCACGCTAAAAACTGACGGCCAGGATAGTCGTGCCCCTTCGTTTGCGATTAACCGGCCCGGTGAAGAAACCGGTGTGGTGTTTGCAGGCATCCCCATGGGACACGAGTTTACCTCGCTAGTCCTAGCACTGCTGCAGGTCGGTGGTCATCCGCCGAAAACCTCTGATGAGGTGCTTAACCAAATCAAGGCGCTCGAAGGCGACATGCTTTTCGAGACCTATTACTCGCTTTCCTGCCAGAACTGCCCCGATGTGGTTCAGGCGCTTAACCTCATGGCGATCTTTAACCCCAACGTTCGCCATGTGGCGATCGATGGCGCGCTTTTCCAGGATGAAGTGGAAGAGCGGGAAATCATGTCGGTGCCGAGCATTTACTTAAACGGCAAACCGTTTGACCAGGGCCGCATGACCCTTGAGCAAATCCTGGCCAAAGTAGATACCGGCGCTGCCGAGCGCGATGCGAAAAAGCTCAGCGAAAAAGCCGCTTTCGATACGCTGGTGATCGGCGGTGGCCCGGCAGGCGCAGCGGCCGCCATTTACTCGGCGCGTAAAGGGATTAACACGGGCATTGCTGCAGAACGCTTTGGCGGTCAGGTGGCCGACACCATGGGTATCGAAAACTTTATTTCGGTAACCCATACCGAAGGTCCGAAGCTGGTTAGCGCGCTTGAAGAGCACGTCAAAGAGTACGAAGTCGACGTGATGAACCTACAGCTAGCCAACGCTTTTAAAGCAGCAGACACCGAAGGCGGGCTTCACGAGGTAACCTTTGCGTCGGGCGCCAAACTTAAAAGCAAAACCTTGGTACTCGCAACCGGCGCACGCTGGCGCGAAATGAACGTTCCCGGTGAACAGCAGTATCGTAACAAGGGCGTTGCTTACTGCCCGCACTGTGATGGCCCCTTGTTCAAAGGCAAGCGCGTAGCGGTTATCGGTGGTGGCAACTCCGGCGTTGAAGCAGCGATTGACCTGGCCGGTATCGTAGATCACGTCACCCTGGTCGAATTTATGGGTGAAATGCGTGCCGATGCGGTACTCCAGAAAAAGCTTAAAAGCCTGCCCAACGTGGATGTCATCCTGAATGCTCAAACCACCGAGGTAACGGGTGATGGCAGCCGCGTTAACGGCTTGACCTATAAAGATCGCAACACCGATGAGACTAAAAACATCGTGCTGGAAGGGATCTTTGTCCAGATTGGCTTGGTACCCAATACCGAGTGGCTGAAAGATTCGCCGATCGAAATGACACCGCGCGGAGAGATCATTGTCGATGCCCACGGCATGACATCGGTTCCCGGCGTGTTCGCCGCAGGCGACGTCACCACGGTACCTTACAAGCAGATCATTATCGCCATGGGAGAAGGTGCTAAAGCATCACTTGGCGCGTTTGATTACCTGATTCGCAACTAATCATTAAGACCGGGTAGTGAGCACCACTACCCTCCCCCTGTTCTTATTGATAGTAAGTGCTTTTGACGCAAAAGACTGTGACGTCACGCCCGCTGCATAGCGGGCTTTTTTTGCGCGCCTATTACTCTGCAAGCGCTTTGGCCAGCTGGCTCAAGCCAAACTTGTTAGACCCTTTAAAGGCAATCCAATCACCGGCTCGCAGCTCAGCCTTAAGCGCTGTCTCAAGCGATGATATATCGGCAAAGTGAGCAACTCGTTCGATATGCGGTTTGAGCGCTTCAGCCACCGTATGCATCTGCTCGCCCAATAGCCATACCGCCTGTGCGCCGCTGTCGACGATGGGCTCGACCAGCGCCTGATGATAGCGGTCACTGTCCGGACCAAGCTCTCGCATATCGGCAAGCACCAGATGCTTATGACCTGGCGATGTAATACCCGCTACCCGCGCCAGCATGGCGCTCATGGAGAGCGGATTGGCATTATAAGCGTCGTTTAGCACAGTAATCTCACCGGCTTGCCAGCTCACCAAGCGCTCTCCCCCGCGTCCTTCGGGTATCACGGCATGATCAATGAATGGCAAAGACGCCTGCACAGGCAGTTCCAAGGCATTCAAAACGCCCAACGCTGCCAGCACATTCATAACCCAGTGGCTGCCTTGTCCCTTATAGCCAACCTTGATAAGCGAGCCGTCAAGCGCTATCTGTAGTGCGGTTTTCTGCTCCGGATTCAGCCAGCGAATATTTGCCTCAGGATGCTGCCCAAAAGAAAGTATGTTGAGTCCATATTTTTCTGCCGCGGCGGAAACCGTTGGCCAGGCGTCCATATCCCGATTGATAATGGCGTACGCCCCAGGCTGCATGCCTTCAAAAATGCGGCTCTTGCGAATCGCCACGTTTTCCACCGTTTTGTGATACTCAAGATGGCTCGGCCCGGCGTTCAGAAAGACCGCGACGTCGGGGCGGGTAAGCGCTGCGTTCTGGCGCATACGGCCAATGGCCATCTCGATGATCTGAAAAGGCGCCTGCCAGGGTACAGAGGCCAAGGTCCAGGCGATACCGTGAGGCAGGTTAGCACTATGCGTGGTCGCACCCACCTGCCCCCATGGGCTAAGCAGCGCTTGCAACAGGCTGATACTGCTTGTTTTACCCGCGCTGCCGGTCACGCCAATCACCTTGCCCGTTAACTGGCGGCGCGCGTAGCGCCCCAGATCCAGTACCGCTTCATTGAGATCGGCCACCTGATAAACGGGCACACCGTGCGCATCCAACAGTGCTTTATTAGAGGGCGACTGGGTCAACAAAAGCTGGGGCTTGTAAGGCAGCCGGTCAAGCAGCAATGCAGGTACGCCCAGCTTACCCTCCTCAGCTCTTACCACCGTCATATGCCCAGGCGCCATAGTAAGCTGGGTAAAGCTTAGACCCGTAGCTCGCCAGTTAACTGATGATGGCCTCTTTAGCCACTCCCCAGGCGTAGCCTGTTGTAAATCTATTGCCTTCCAGTTATCGGCACTCACAAAACAGCGCGCGACTATATTGCCGGCTGTCAAAGAGCGCGGCTCAGGGCGCATCTTCTCCACCGGAGTGCCTTTCAATTGGGCCTGCACACTATCGGCATTCAGGTAGTGCTGCAAAAATGCCACAAAGCCCGACAAGTAGTGTTCAACATCATCAATGCGTACACGAAAACTGTGATGGCGAATAAAAAAGCTGCCTACGATACGCTGGGGGTTTTGAAAGTACATGGCGTATTCAGGCCAAAAATGCCCGTTAAGCAGATAGTGCGCACGGGTTTCTAATGCGTGATAGAAGCGTTTTAGATTGATTAGCTCAAGCAGATGACGATACTCCGCCTGCTGCTGCAAGCGGGTGATCATCTTATGCGCGGCCATCATGAGCTCAAGCAGAGTGGGAAAGGTGGTAATCCGCTCTTCTACAAACGCCAGATACCCGGCCACGTTTTGAATACCAAACCGATAATAACGCTCTTCAGGCCGGTAAAGCGTCAGCTCATTAACACAGTAACTCAGCCAGTGGTCGTGGGCCTTCCAGTGCTGCTTAGCGATAAAGTATTCAAAGGCTTTTTCCACTACCGCAAGCCAGCGATCATCCTTGGTTAAACCGTATAAGCGCATTAAACCAAACGCGGCTTCACCGTCGTAATAAATAATCCGGAAGGCATCTTTAACGCTTAAGTCGGTTGCGTTAAGCACGTGCGTAAAACCGCCGGTGGCAGGATCTTGCAGTTGGCGAATGCCGAGGGCTATCTGTTCCATTAAAGGTAAATAGCGCTTGTCTTGGGTTAACTCGGTGTATTTGCTGAGTGCCAGCAGTGCGACACCGCTGCCGCCCAGCTTGATTTCATGATTGACCTCGACCAGATAAGTAACGCTTTCCCCTTTATGCTCCCAGGTACGCAGCAGTTGCGTGGTCAAATAGTTAAGCGCTTTATCAATGGCACCTTTAAGTGTTTCGCTGCGCGTAACTTCCCAGGCTTCCAGCATGCTGTAAATACTGCTGGTGTGGCGCAGGGTATTATAGGTATTGATTTCACGGTCAAAACACGGATGTAAGCCATAAACGAACTGCCCATCGCTTTGCACTTGAGCAGCCAAAAACTGGCTAGCATCGTCGATTAGCGTGTGCGCTGTCGGCGCGTCCAACGGCTCAATCATTCGCCGACCGGTGTGGCGCCCCTCTTTTCCTCCCGTATGCTCGTAAAGTCGCAACGGTTTTTTCCCTGCTTCTATAAATAGTGCCTGCGTAGTGAACGTATACACGGGATGATCGGGCGTAAAATCAAGCGCTACGCTCTTTCCATAGCGTTTTCTTGCATAGCGGGAAAAGTTGTTTTCGTTGACGTGCGCATGGGCCACCTGGCTACCAGCATAGAGCATCGCGTTTGCATTTAGCTCTTGCTCAAGGAAGGCGATATTGCCCTGCGGATCTAAAGCGATACCTTTACGAAAATAGTTACGCTTATACTGCTTAAGCACTACCGCTAACGTCTGCCAGGTATGCGCTTCAAGTTGGTTGGCCCAGTCAACTCTTAACCAGCGCACATTTTGGGTGTTTGCCGCGTAATGCTGTAACTTCTGCGTGAGGGCTAACCAGATATCTTCCAGCTTGTCCCCGCTTGCATTAACAACGCTTGCACGTTGAGCGCCATCGGTCAGCGATATAAACACATGTAACGTTTGGCCGGGCGGCTCGTTTTTTAATGCTTCATCAAGTGCCTGGCGGGCAGCTAGCAGAATTTCACTCAGAGGCATTGTGGGTACGTTGGCTGGCTCGGATGGAAGCATTGATGCTTTAGGCACCTGCAATGCAGGTTTAGCTGACATCTTTTTATGTCTGCGCTGTGCACGTTGCGCCAATTTTAAGCTTTTCGAGCCGAACGATTTCGCCATCTGACGTTCCTTATTGCTTGCCGTTTACACCGTTAAAAGTAGAGCACACAAAGGCTTCGCCTTATAGCCAAGCAAAGCGAACAGCTTACCAGCAGAATACTACATCATGGCTAATGAAGAAGAGGCGCCCACAACGTTTAGTGAACGCTCTAAGAGGGAGGATATAGCAACCAATAAAACATTAACGTGGGAAGTAGATCATTACGTTAAGGCGCACAAACAGAACACGCCGGGTCACGCGGTACCTTAAAGTGCCGCCATTGACCACACAGACCGTCAAACGTAGAAAGCCCCTGATGGGTTTGCCCTGCTCCACTAAGAAGCTTAAAAGCTTCCACAGCCTGAAAGCAGCCGATCAACCCAACCAGCGGCGCCATCACCCCACTTTCAGCACAGCTAAGCGCCTCGTCCCCCATATCGTCCGGCGGATAAAGGCAGGCATAGCAGGGGCTGTCAGGGTCACGAGGGTCGAATACGGCTAGCTGCCCTGAAAAACGGATGGCGGCGCCTGAGACTAACGGAACCCCTGCTTTTTGCGTGGCGGCATTAATCGCATAGCGGCTGGAAAAGCGGTCGGTACAGTCCAAGACCACATCGGCAGAAGCTACTAGCTGCGCCAACGTATCACCGTCTGCGTATTCTTCAATCGCCATAATATGGCATTCAGGGTTAAGCGCCTGCATGCTCGCTTTGGCAGAAGCCGCTTTATTATCTCCAATGCTTGCCTGCTGATGGGCAATTTGGCGCTGCAGGTTAGATAGTTCGACCGTATCGGCATCGGCAATCGTAATTTGTCCAACGCCTGCCGCGGCTAAATAAAGCGCTACCGGGGAGCCTAGCCCACCTGCTCCAATAATTAATGCATGGGCGCGACGCAAGCGCTCCTGCCCTTCAATATCCACTTCTGGAAGCATAATCTGGCGGCTATAGCGCAGCAGCGCCTGGTCATCCATCATCGGGTTATTTATCCTCAAATTCATCGAAGTCAGGCACATGCAGACTAAAGCTTTCTTTAACCTCTTCCATGACCACATAACTCTTGGATTCTTTAACGCCGGGTAGAGTCAGCACTACATCCCCCAACAGCTGGCGATAAGCAGCCATTTCCGGAATGCGGCATTTCAGAATGTAGTCAAACTGACCGGAGACCAAATGGCACTCCTGAATTTGCGGCAGTTTTTCCACGGCACGCCGAAATTCATCAAACACAGCGGGCGATTGAGTTTCCAAACTGATTTCCACAAAGACCAGCAAATTGGCTTTCAGCGCCTGCGGGTCAAGAATTGCCTGGTAGCCCCGAATAACGCCCGCCCGCTCCAGCCGTTTCACACGCTCCAGGCAAGGGGTTGTGGATAACCCAACCTCGGATGCCAGATCCACATAGGAAATCCGTGCATTCTCTTGCAGGCAGCGCAGTATTTTAAGATCGATTCGATCCAGCGTTCTATTTTTAGGTTTCATGGCAGGATCCATTGCTGATGAATCAGGCGATTAGTAAAGGCGTTTCAGAAACGGCTTTGTACAATAATAACCGAGTTAAATTTTTCCCAGCGTAATCCGCTCATGCCCACCCAGGTCGCGCACACTTTCAACGTTTTGATAGCCCGCCTGGCTAAGCGCTGCGCGCACTTCGGCCGCCTGACGATAGCCATGTTCCAATAATAGCCAGCCCGAGGGAGCCAAATACTGCGGCGCCGTGACTATTAAATGCGCCAGATCCGCCAAGCCATCGGCATCGGCCACTAAAGCACTCATCGGCTCAAAGCGCACATCGCCAAGGCGCAGGTGCGGGTCATCAGCCGCGATATAAGGTGGATTGCTGACAATCAGGTCAAATCGTTCAGCGGGAGCGCTGGCTTGTTCAAAAACGCTAAACCAATCGCTCTGCATAAATTGCGCATTGGCAATATTCAAGTGCGCAGCGTTGGTTTGGGCCAGGGCAACGGCCTCAGGGCGAAGATCGACGCCCACCACCTGCCACTCTGGCTGTTCACTTGCAAAGGTAAGCGCAATGGCGCCGGTACCGGTGCCTAAGTCCAGCAGTCGCCCGGTTTTCGAGGTGACGCGGTTGAGCGCCGCTTCTACCAGTGTTTCCGTATCTGGCCGGGGGATTAGCGTATCAGGCGAGGTCGCTAACCGCAGCCCCCAAAACTCGCGCTCACCGGTTAGGTAAGCCACCGGTTGGCCCTGAGCACGCGCAGCCACCAAGGCATCAAAGCGGGCATGCTCCCAGGATGGGCAGTCACGGTCGCCCCAGGTATAAAGCCATGTGCGGTCACGCGCAATGACATGCCCAAGCAGCACTTCGGCATCCAGACGTGGGGACGTCGACCCGGCGGCTTTCAAGCGTATAGCCGCTGCCTGCAATAGCGCATCAAAGGTCATTACGCGTCCTGAAGCGCCGAAAGCTGTTCAGCTTGATACTCATGAATCAACGGCTCGATGACGTCATCTAACTGCTCGCCGCTAACCACTTCATTGAGCTTATAAAGCGTCAGGTTGATGCGGTGATCGGTAATCCGCCCTTGTGGGAAATTATAGGTGCGGATACGTTCGCTGCGGTCTCCCGAGCCCACCAGCGAGCGGCGGGCATCGGCCTGCTCCTGGCGCTGGGTGTCAACGGCATTGCGTTTCAGCTTGGCAGCCAGCAGCGACATGGCTTTCGCGCGGTTTTTATGCTGGCTACGCTCTTCCTGACACTCAACCACAACGCCGGTGGGCAAGTGGGTAATCCGGATGGCCGAATCGGTGGTGTTAACGTGCTGACCACCGGCACCGCTTGAGCGGTAGGTATCAACGCGCAGATCCGATGATTTGATATCGATATCGCTGACGTCGTCGACTTCCGGCATCACCGCCACCGTGCACGCTGAGGTATGAATACGCCCCTGAGACTCCGTCGCCGGCACGCGCTGCACCCGATGCGCGCCCGACTCAAACTTCAGACGTGCGTAAACGCTATCGCCCTTCACACGGGAGATAACCTCTTTATAGCCGCCATGCTCGCCGTGGTTAGCACTGACGATTTCCACGCGCCAGCCGCGCTTTTCAGCGTAGCGGGAGTACATACGAAATAAGTCACCGGCAAAAATAGCCGCTTCATCGCCTCCGGTGCCTGCGCGCACTTCCAAAAACACGCCACGGCCGTCATCGGGGTCTTTAGGCACTAACAAGCGTTTTAGCTCAGCGTCCAGCATCTCGAGCTGCTCGCGGCCTTCGCTAATTTCCATTTCAGCCAATTCGCGCATATCAGGATCATCATCCCGACTTAACTGCTCCGCCGCCTCGATATCGTTTTCTACACTGCGATAGCGCTGCCAGGCCGCCACAAGCTCTTCAAGCTCAGCGTACTCACGTGAATAATCGCGAAAGCGCTGCTGATTATTAATGACCTCAGGTTCAGACAGCAGCATCGCCAGCTCTTCAAAACGTTCAGTAAAGCTGTCGAGACGTTGGCGCAAGGTATCTTTCATGCGGGCGTATTATCCTTCTGACGGTTAGCCTTGGGCGCGGTTTTTTCAAAGGCAGGTTTAACAGGCAATAGCAGGCGCGGCGCGGCGTCTAGCAGTTCATGGTGCTCTTGTGAGGCCGCATCGCGTATTGCCTGGGTAGGTGCGTGCATTAAGCGGTTGGTCAATTGATGGGCCAGGCGCTCAATCACTTTAGCCGGGTCTTCGCCACGTGCCAGACGCTCTAGCGCCTGGTCACGCGACTGATCACGCAGGTTTTCGCCGTGCTGGCGATAGTCACGAATCAGTTCACCACCGTTACGAATGCGTTTTTCATGCTGCCAACTGCCGACGCCATGCTCAATCAGCGACTCTGCCTGATCAGCCGCGACCTGACGATAGCGCATGTTTTCTTCGATGACTTCTTCCAAATCATCGACCGTATAGAGAAACACATCAGCAAGCTCACCTACTTCGGGCTCGATATCGCGCGGTACGGCGATATCCACCATAAAGACCGGGCGATGGCGACGTTTTTTGAGTGCGCTTTCCACCATCCCCTTGCCCAGAATCGGTAGGGGCGATGCGGTGGAAGAAATAACGATATCAGCCTCTTCCAGCGCGGCCGGAATTTCAGGCAGCGTAATCGCCTTACCGCCCAGCTTGGCGGAAACCAGCTCGGCACGCTCGCGCGTCCGGTTAGCCACGGTAAGTTCGCGCACGCCAGCTTCGTGTAGATGACGGGCTACCAGCTCAATAGTTTCGCCAGCCCCGATCAATAACGCCCGGGCACGGCTGAAGTCATCAAAAATCCGGCTGGCCATACTTACCGCGGCATAGGCTATAGATACCGGATTTTTGCCGATTCCGGTTTCCGTGCGCACCTGTTTGGCAACAGCAAACGTGTGCTGAAAAAGTCGCTCAAGCTCGCCGCCCAACCCTTGCATTTCACGAGCCTGCTGATAAGCGTCTTTCAACTGGCCGAGAATTTGCGGCTCGCCTAGCACCATGGAATCAAGCCCAACGGCCACACGCATTAAATGGCGCGCGGCGTCGTTGTCTAGATAGTGGTATGCACAGCGTGTCAGCTCATCAATACTTAAATTGTGAAAGCGGCTCAGCCATTCAAGAACAGCTCGCTCACCGGCAGCATCCGTTACACAATAGAGTTCAGTGCGGTTGCACGTTGAGAGCACTGCGGCTTCACTGATTTGTGGCAAGCCACGCAGTTGCTCCAGCGCGTTTTGTAACTGCGCCGGAGTAAAGGCTACCTGCTCGCGTACATCCACGCTGGCAGTACGATGGTTGATTCCCAGGGCAAGAAGCGTCATGCGGTATGCGTCTTCGCTAGTGGTTCGGTCGTCACGTCGCTATCGGTCTTGAAGTGTCGGTGTTTTACGTCTTACGCTGACTAACATAAGCCTTGGCAGCGGCTCTGAATACTCAATTGCGCTTACCTGCCTGCCTTTCAAGGCCAACTATTCTATCACAGCACACCAACATCTGGCGCACACCACTTTGCCGCAGCCAGTCAAGCCGCTATGCTGAGCATTCGGCCACTTAAATGAGAGACGCATGCCCTTTCGCTCACTATTATCGGGTTCGCCCCTGCTGCCCCTGGCCGCCACCGTGGTACTTCTGAGCGGCTGCCAGTCATCGTCCACTTTTCAAGGCGGCTCGCCCAGCCTGTTGTCAGGCGATCCTATGCGCTCGGCACCGCCCATTACGCATGGGCTGGATGCCGAGGGGTTGCGCACTCTGCTTGCGGCGGAGCTTGCGGGCCAGCGTGGCGATTATCGCTACGCCAGCCAAGGCTATTTACAGGCATCACAGCGCTATAGCGTGCCGGCATTGGCAGAGCGGGCGGCGTTTGCGGCGCGTTTTGGCGAAGATATGGCGCTAATGGAGGCGTCTGCCCTGCGTTGGCGTGAATTGGCGCCCCAGGCAGAAACGCCCAACCGGCTGCTAGCGTCGATCTCTCTACAGCGGGGTGACTGGCTGGATAGCCTGGAGCAGCGCCTGGCGATTACCCAAGGTGGAGGCAATGGCGAGCTAACCGCCTTTGCCGAGTTGGCGGTGGCTGAAAGTGGCACTAACAGTAATACTGCTCCGCTGAGCTTGCTGGCGGGGCTACTGCGTGAACATCTCGCCCAGCCAGGCGCCGAGCAGCTTGAATACCATAGCGATGCTTTACTGGCCACTGCTCTGTTTGAGGCGGCATTGGGCAATACCCGCCAAGCGCAAACACACCTGGACGACGTTGCCCAGCTTGAGCCGGAATCCGCCGCGCTGTGGCTTGCCCAGGCGCGACTGGCACTTGAGGCCGGTGATGTACAAACTGCCAGACGAGCCGCTCAAAAGGGCCTCAGCATTGCTCCTGACGAAGTACGCTTCATCTTGCTGCTAGCTCAGGCCGAAATTCGTTTAAACAACATCGCTGCGGCAGAAGTTCAGACCAATGCGCTGCTTGAAAGCCATGGCGGCAATCAGGAGCTACGCCTGGCGCTTGCCCAGCTCTATCTGGAAGAAGGCCACAGCGAACCCGCGTACCGCCTGCTGCAGCCACTTATTGGTCAGGATAACGTTCCCAACTTTGCCTATTACTTACTGGGCGGCATCGCCCAGTCGCAAGGCGATATTGATAACGCCCTACTTTATTATCGCCAGGTAAGTGAAGGCAGCGAGTTCTTACCTGCCCGAGCCACCGCCGCTAAAATGCTGATTGAAGATAACCGGCTGATCGACGCGCGGGCTTTTTTGCGCATCGAGCGCATGCGTTATGAAAATTATTTTGGCGATCTGGTGGCCCTTGAGGTTCAACTGCTTGATGAAATGAATCAGCAGGAAGAAGCCTCGGCACTGCTTGATCGTGAGCTGACCCGCACACCGGATGATATTAACCTGCTTTATTTGCGGGCGATGCGGTCCTGGGAAACCGGCAACCTTGCGGGCATGGAGCAGGACCTACGTAAGCTATTACGCATTGAGCCCAATAACGCCAATGCGTTAAATGCCCTGGGCTATACCCTGGCGGATCTTAACCTGCCCGGCCGTCTCGAAGAGGCCCGCATGCTGATCGAGCGCGCCTACGAAGTAGCCCCGAACAACCCGGCCGTACTCGACAGCATGGGCTGGATTCACTTTCGGCTTGGCAAACCCGACGAAGCGCTTGCCTGGTTAGAAAGCGCCTACCAGCAAATGCCTGATCAGGAAATTGCCGCGCATCTGGCTGAAGTATTACACGCCCTAGAGCGTAGCGATGAAGCCCGCGATATAATCAGCCGGATTATGCAAAGAACTTCTCAGCACCCGCTGATTGATGACTTACTTGAGCGCCATCCTGAACTAACACCTGCAGGCGCGCCCTAAAGCGAGCGCGCCTTTTTTACGATCCTGCTTGAAATACTGTTTTAAGAGCTATTTTTTTAAGAACTCTTGTTTTAAGAAACACTGTTTTAAGAACTGTTATTTCAAGAACTGTTGTTTCAAGAAATATTGCTTTAATACGCTTATCCAGCACCCCTTCAACACTTTGACATGGAGCCAGTTATGTTGACCACAATGCCCACCTTAAAGCGCCTTACCACTGCAGCACACGTTTCACGGCTATGGATTGCAAGCCTGGCCCTACTGCTGCTCGCTGGCTGCGCCGCCCAAGCCCCCATGGAAGAAGGTGGCCGTCAGGCAGGCCAGTGGGAGCGCCATCAAGCGGATGTAGAGGCTTTTGACACCTGGACATTGATTGGCAAAGCAGGCCTTCGCACACCGCAAGAGAACCAGAGCGCCAATCTGGACTGGAGCCAGCACCCGCACTATTTCCGCATGCTAATTAGCGGCCCCTTCGGCGGTGGGCGCAGCGTGCTTGAAGGCCGCGAAGGCCGCTTCTCACTCACCACCGGTGAAGGCCGCTTTGAAGCAGAAACGCCCGAAGCGCTGATGGAAGAACAGCTCGGCTGGTCATTGCCGGTTAGCGCTATGCCCGACTGGGTGCGCGGTCTGCCGGGTGATCACGCAAGCTTTCAGCTGGAAACCGATGAGCTGGGCTTCCCCCTTCATATTGAGCAGGACGGCTGGGAAATCGACTACCGCGACTGGAACGAAATTGAAGGAATGTGGCTACCGCGTCGCCTGGTCATGAACTATGACGATGTGCGCATTACCCTTGTCGTTAACGAGTGGCGCTCTTAAGCTTTCCATCTATAGTAATTAGCCCAAGTAGCGATTAGCCCAAGTCACCGTGAGCGAGCTTGAATGTCTGCTTCTTTAACACTGCCAGCCCCTGCGAAGCTCAACCGTATGCTGCATATCGTGGGCCGTCGTGATGACGGCTATCACGAGCTTCAAACGCTGTTTCAAATAATCGATGTATGCGATCAGCTCACGCTAACCCTGCGTGAAGATAGCGAGGTTTCGCTCACCACGCCTGTCAATGGCGTGGTTCACGAGGATAATTTAATCGTCCGCGCTGCCCGCCTGCTGCAACGTTCAAACGGCACCTCCCAAGGGGTAAACCTGGCGATTGAAAAGCAGCTCCCCATGGGGGGCGGGCTGGGCGGGGGCAGCTCTAACGCGGCAACCGTCCTACTTGGCTTGAATAAGCTGTGGCAGTTGGGGCTGACGCGGGAAGCATTAGCCAAGCTGGGGCTGCAGCTTGGTGCGGACGTTCCGGTATTTATTCATGGGCACAGCGCCTGGGCGGAGGGTATTGGTGAGAAACTCACGCAGGTCACTATCGACACCCCCTGGTTTGTGATTATCCATCCGCAGGTTAGCGTCTCAACGCCCCTGATCTTCCAAGACCCGGAATTGACACGCGACAGCCGCCCCATTACTATGGCGCGCGCACTGCAGGGGGGAGTGCCTGAGTGGCGTAACGACTGTGAGGCTATTGTTCGAAAACGCTATCCGCCTATCGCGGAAGCGCTTGACTGGCTCGCACAGTATGCACCTAGTCGGCTGACCGGTACTGGCGCCTGTTTGTTCGCTGCTTTTGAGTCCGAAAAAGCAGCGCAAACAATCGCTGAATTGGCAGGTCAACGCTGGCCGACGTGGGTCGCACGCGGACTCAACACCTCTCCCCTACAAGATGCTCTGGGCTGCTGAAAGCGCCCGGTCATCGCATTAGGTTATTGCTGGGGTATCGCCAAGTGGTAAGGCACCGGTTTTTGGTATCGGCATTCCCAGGTTCGAATCCTGGTACCCCAGCCAACTTAGTCATTAGAAACCTAGTTGTCAGATATGGCCTAAGTATGATCTGCGTTTTCTCCCCTGATTCCAAACACTGCAAAGGTGGCTGCGCGTGTCAAAATTGATGGTTTTCACCGGGAATGCCAATCCCGAACTCGCTCAAAAGATTGCCGAGAGCTTAGACAGCCGCATGGGTAATGCCACGGTTGGTCAATTTAGCGACGGCGAAATCGCAGTCGAGATCAATGAGAACGTGCGCGGTAAGGACGTGTTCATCCTCCAGTCCACCTGTGCACCGACGAATGACAACCTGATGGAGCTGATCCTGATGGTCGACGCACTGCGTCGTGCCTCGGCGACTCGCATCACGGCGGTGGTGCCGTACTTCGGCTATGCCCGCCAAGATCGTCGCGTTCGTTCCGCCCGCGTACCTATTTCCGCTAAAGTGGTTGCGGACATGATGGTAAAAGCCGGCGTTGACCGCGTGATGACCATGGACCTGCATGCCGATCAAATCCAAGGCTTCTTCGACGTACCGGTAGACAACGTCTACGGCTCGCCAATTCTTCTGGATGATATCGAGCGCCAAAACTATGCAGACCTGGTCGTGGTCTCTCCCGACGTAGGCGGCGTAGTACGTGCGCGCGCCATCGCCAAACAGCTTAACGCAGACCTTGCGATTATCGATAAGCGTCGCCCCCAGGCCAACCAGGCCCAGGTAATGCATATTATCGGCGAAATCGAAGGCCGCACCTGTGTCGTTGTCGACGACATGATCGACACCGCCGGCACGCTGTGCAAAGCCGGTGAAGCACTTAAAGATCATGGCGCTGCACGCGTCGTGGCCTATGCTACACATCCGATCTTGTCCGGCCCAGCCGTTGACAACATCACCAACTCTGTACTGGATGAAGTTGTCGTGACCGACACTATTCCGCTTGCCGACCATGCGCGTCGCAGTGGAAAAATTCGCCAGTTGAGCGTTGCCGGCCTGATTGCGGAAGCTATCCGCCGGGTTAGTAACGAAGAATCTGTCAGCGCGATGTTCCACTAACCGCCTGACGATATAGCCCCCTTCTGGGGCCTTGGAAACGTCGTCGTCTGGTCGCGGTCGGCGGCGTTTCCTTACTTAAACCAAGAGGCAAATTACATGTCTGATTTTATCCTGAAAGCCACCGTTCGTAACGACCTGGGGAAAGGTGCGAGCCGCCGCCTGCGTCGTGCGAACCAAGAAGTACCGGCCGTTATTTACGGCGGCGAAAAAGGCGCGCAATCAATCTCTGTAGAAAAAACTGCTTTTTACAAAGCGATTGAAGACGAAGCTTTCTTCTCCTCAGTAATCAAGCTGGTTATCGAAGGCAAAGAAGAGCAGGTAGTGGTACGTGATCTTCAGCGTCACCCCTTCAAGCCGCTTCTGACCCACGCTGACTTCCTGCGCGTTGACGCTACTCATGAAATCACCATGAACGTACCGCTGCACGTGACTGGCGAAGAAAAATGTGTGGGCATCAAAGACCAGGGCGGCGAACTGCACGTACTGGCCAACGAAGTTGCCATCAGCTGCTTACCGAAAGACCTGCCTGACTACCTGGAAGTTGATATTTCAGCGGTTGAGCTGGGCACGACTCTTCACCTGTCCGATCTGACTCTGCCGAAAGGCGTTACCTCCGTTGACCTATCTCACGGTGAAGAGCACGACAACGCCGTGCTGAGCATCACTAAAGTGAAGGTACGTAGCGAAGAAGAAGACGAAGGTGAAGACGAAGAAGGTACCAGCGCTGAATAAGCCTGATATCAGTACGCAAAGCCATAACGGCTAACACGTACTTTGCTTGGGCCATGCCTGCATGGCCCAAGAATGATAAGATCAAGCGCTTCGGCGCTTGATTTTTTTTGCGGCTTGCCTTCCTGGCAACCGCCCTTCGAGCCGCTTTTGATGCGACGCCAAAAATTTCTACCGGAAACTTTTTTGAGGTAGCTAATTTGGAGGTAGCTAATTTGGAGGTAGGTAAATGAGCCAGGTAACGGCCCTGATAGGCCTAGGCAATCCCGGCGCCGAGTATGACGCCACCCGCCATAATGCGGGCTTTTGGCTAATTGACGCCATTGCGCGCAGCGCCCATACCGAACTACGCCCGGAAAAGAAGTTCCTTGGCCTTTATGCCAAGGCACGCATTGGCGACCATGAACTTCATCTGCTCAACCCGACTACATTTATGAACCGCAGCGGTGCCGCGGTAGCAGCGCTTACCCAGTTTTTTAAACTTGCCCCTGAAAACCTGCTGGTCGCTCACGATGAGCTCGACCTCCCTCCGGGGCAAGGACGCTATAAAACAGGCGGAGGCCACGGCGGCCACAACGGCTTGCGCGATATCATCAGCGCGCTGGGCAATCAAAAGCAGTTTCATCGCATCCGTATCGGCATCGGCCACCCCGGTGAGGCACGCCAGGTTACCAACTATGTACTTGGCCGCCCCGGCAAAGCCGAACAGGAAGCGATCGACCGCACCCTTGACGAGTGCCAGGCCACGCTCCCTCTTGTACTAGAAGGCGACTGGGCGAAAGCCATGAACCGCCTGCATAGCGTAAAATAGCTAACACTGATCTTTTTTCACTTTAGGCCAGCGCTGGATAAGGCATTTAGGCGGCGCTTGCTTAGCGGCTAGGAATGAATTTATGGGCTTTAACTGCGGTATCGTCGGTCTACCCAACGTAGGCAAATCCACGCTTTTCAATGCGCTGACCAAATCAGGTATTGATGCCGAAAACTTCCCTTTCTGCACCATCGAGCCCAACGTGGGTATCGTTCCCATGCCTGACCCGCGTCTGGACAAGCTATCCGCCATTGTAAAACCCCAGAAAATACTGCCTACGACCATGGAGTTTGTGGATATCGCAGGCTTGGTAGCGGGCGCTTCCAAAGGTGAAGGCCTGGGCAACAAGTTCCTGGCCAATATCCGTGAAACTCAGGCGATTGCCCACGTGGTGCGCTGCTTTGATAACGACAACGTTATTCACGTAGCCAACCAGGTTGATCCGCGTGCGGATATCGAAACGATCAACCTTGAGCTGGCACTTGCCGATCTGGATACCGTTGAGAAAGCCAGCCAGCGCTTGTTACGCTCCGTGAAAGGCGGCGATAAAGACGCCATCGCCACCAAAACCATTCTGGATAAAATCGAGCCACACCTGGCCGAAGGCATGCCACTGCGCAGCTTTGGCCTGGATGAAGACGAAAAGCGTCAGGTAAAAAGCTTTGGCTTTTTGACCTTGAAGCCCACCATGTACATCGCCAACGTCAATGAAGACGGTTTCGAAAACAATCCCTATCTCGAGATTGTCAGAGAAATCGCCGCTGAAGAAGGCGCAGTCGTGGTACCTGTCTGCAACCAGCTTGAAGCGGAAATCGCTGAGCTTGAAGACGAAGAACGCGCCATGTTCCTCGGCGAAATGGGCATGGACGAACCCGGCCTGGACCGCGTGATTCGCGCAGGCTATGCCCTGCTCGGCCTGCAGACCTACTTCACTGCCGGGGTAAAAGAAGTCCGCGCCTGGACCGTCAAGCAAGGCGCAACAGCGCCCGAAGCTGCTGGCGCTATTCATACCGACTTCCAGAAAGGCTTTATTCGCGCAGAAGTCATCGCCTATGACGACTTTGTCACACTGGGCGGCGAGCAAGGCGCGAAAGACGCGGGCAAATGGCGCCTGGAAGGCAAAGAGTACATTGTTAAAGACGGCGATGTGGTGCACTTCCGGTTCAACGTGTAAGCGCTTTCAGCAATAAGCGCTTGACGGGTGGCGGTTCGCTGAGTAACATACGCCCCCGTTGAAAGGCTACGTAGCTCAGCTGGTTAGAGCACATCACTCATAATGATGGGGTCCCCTGTTCAAATCAGGGCGTAGCCACCAACACCGATTTAAGCTAGCAATAGCTAAAAGCCCGCTGATTTCGTCAGCGGGCTTTTTTTATGCTCAGCGCTAGGCCCAATAGCTAGGCATCAGCTCAACGCTGGCCGATTTAAAAACACCGTTAGCGCCCGGGTAAGATACTCCACATCGCGCGTACCGGCCGTCTCGCGGATGGAGTGCATCGCCCACTGCGGCACGCCGACATCCAGCGTAGGCACACCCACTTCAGTGGCGGTTATCGGGCCTATGGTGCTGCCACAGCCCATATCCGCACGGGTTACAAACGACTGAACCGGCACATCCGCCTCGCGGCACACATCGCGAAATAGCGCACCGGTCACGCTATTGGTCGCATAACGCTGACTGGCATTTACCTTAATAACCGGGCCGCCATTCAATGCCGGACCGTGGCGCTCATCGTGCTTATCCTTAAAGTTAGGATGCAGGCCATGGGCGTTATCACAGGAGATCATCAGCGACGACTGAATCAGCTGAATCAGCGACTCCTCGGATCCGCCACCCACCTGCCCATTGATACGCTTAAGCACGTCACCCAGGAAAGGCCCCTGTGCACCACAGGCGCTAGCGCTACCCACCTCTTCGTGATCATTGGCCACTAACAGCGCCCCTTGGCTACCATCACTTTCAAGCAGAGCCTCCAGGCCCATAAAGCACGACAGCAGATTATCCAGGCGTGCGCTGGCAATTAGCTCCTGCTTGACCCCAATCAGTGAAGGCGGCTGCACATCATAAAAACCCAGCTCGAAATCCACTACTTCAACCGAGCGCATGCCGTGCTGCTCTTCAAGCCACACGGCCAGCAAGTCTGAAAGCTTGGCACTATCGCTTTGCAACAACACCGGCGCCATCTGCGTTTGCGGATTAATCGCCCGGCCTGTATTCACCTCACGGTCCATATGGATCGCCAAACTTGGCACCATGGCGACCGGGCGATCAACATTAAGCAGCAGGCTTTCCAGTTGGCCGTCGGCATGACGCACGTGCACTCGCCCAGCCAAGCCTAAATCACGGTCAAACCAGGGTGCCAGCAATACCCCGCCATACACCTGCACACCCAACTGCAACCAACCAGCCGAGTACTGTGTCGCGTTAGGCTTTAAACGCAGCCCCGGGCTATCGGTATGCGCGCCCAACATGCGCAGACTCTTAAGCGTATCGCTGGGCAATTGAAAAGCTATAATCGAGGAATCATTGCGCGTGACGTAATAGCGCTTCCCAGGCGTAAGCTGCCAGTTAGCCGTTTCCTTCAAGCGCTGAAAACCCGCTTTCTCTAAACGCTCAGCCATTGTCTTCGTAGCATGCCACGGCGTGGGCGACTGGCGCAGAAAATCACATAACCGCGTTAAACGATCGGCGTTGAAAGCTTCGGACATGGAAATCCTCATAACAGTAATGATTGAGTCTCATAGAGCAGACGACCTGCTACAATGCTCCCCTGGCCTACGCAACTCATAGGTCACCTGCGGGTCTAGGGAAGAATGAGTGTACACAAATCCGGGAGAGCTTGACTGATGAGCTTGTTTGCAACGCTTTCGCGCTCGGTCGCCCTTGCCGTCATGCTGGTAGTTACCAGCCCGACAGTAATGGCACAAATCGCGCCGACCGACGAACAACGCCAAGCGGCAGAAGAAATTGCGGATGCGCTCCGCTACGGCCACTACGCTAATATTAGCTTTGATGAGCAGTGGTCACAGGAGGCCTTTCAACGCTACCTGGATATGCTTGATGGTCAGCGCGCCTATTTGTTGAGCCGTGATATCGAGCCCTACCGTCATCTGGAAGATGGTATGGCCGATGCGCTGTTTGAAGGCGACCTGGACGATGCCTTCAAACTTTATGATCAGCTAAGCGAGCGTCATATAGCGCGTATGGAGTGGCTGTTAGCGCGTCTGGACGAAGGCCTAGCGTTTGATTTCGATAGCGACGAGCGCCTTGAGATTGACCGCGAAGATGCCCCCTGGGCCACCCGCGAAAGCGAACTGGACGAGCTTTGGCGCAAGCGCCTGAAAAACGACGCCCTGACTCTCGCCCTCACCGACCAGGATGACGAGCAGATCGAGGACAACCTGCGCCAGCGCTATGAAGGCCAGCTCTCTCGCCTGCGGCAGACCGAATCTGAAGATGTGCTTGGCCTCTTGATGGCTGCTGTTAGCAGCACAATTGACCCCCACACCGGCTACCTCTCTCCGCGCCAAAGCGAATCCTTCGATATTCAGATGAGTCTGTCACTTGAAGGTATTGGAGCACTGCTGCAGGCCGACGGTGAATACGTCAAAGTGGCAAGCCTGGTACCCGGAGGCCCGGCTGATCGCGCTGACGTTCTGGAGCCAGCCGATCGCATTATTGCCGTTGGCCAGGAAGACGGCGAAATGGTTAATGTGGTAGGCATGCGCCTGGATAACGTGGTCGACCTGATTCGCGGCCCCAAAGGTTCAGTGGTACGCCTGGACATCGTTCCCGCCCAGGCCGTTGATATGACCCGCTCGCATATCGTCGAAATTACCCGCGATACGGTAAGCCTTGAAGACCAGGCGGCCCACGGCGAAGTAATCGACATTGAGCGTGATGGCGAACCTCACCCGGTCGGGGTAATCAATATCCCCACTTTCTATGTTGATTTTGACGCATGGCAGGCAGGCGAAGAAGAGTATCGCAGCACTACGCGCGACGTAGCCCGTGAAATTGAGCGCCTGAAAGAAGAAGGCGTTGAAGGTATCGTGCTGGACCTGCGCAATAACGGCGGCGGCGCCCTACAGGAAGCCAACTCACTTATCGGCCTGTTTATTGACCGCGGCCCCACCGTCCAGGTGCGCGATGCTCAAGGCCGCATTCAGCTTTACGGCGACACGGATGCAGGGACTACTTACGATGGCCCGTTGACCGTTTTGGTGAACCGCCTCTCTGCCTCTGCCTCAGAAATTTTCGCGGGAGCCATTCAGGACTACGGTCGCGGCCTAGTGGTTGGCTCTTCAACCTTTGGCAAAGGCACCGTTCAAACCTTGAACGATCTAAGCCATGGGCAAATAAAGCTGACCCGCGCCAAGTTTTACCGCATTTCCGGCGAGAGTACGCAAAATCGCGGAGTTGATCCGGATATCAGCTTCCCAAGCCTGATCGACCCGGAACGCATCGGCGAAAGCAGCCTGGATAACGCCCTAGGCTGGGATACGGTTCAAAATGTTCAGTATCGTCGCTACGGTACGCCGGAAACCTTTATCGATGCATTGGCGGCTGAACATACGGCGCGTGCCAAAACGAACCCCAACTTCCGCTATCTTGAAAGCCAGTCGGCGCTAGCCCGCCAGCTGCGCGAACAGCACACGACGGTCAGCCTGAACCGCGAGCAGCGCCAGCGCGAGCTTGAAGCTCAGGAAGCCGAGCAGCTTTCGCTTGAAAACCAGCGCCGCCGAGCACTAAATCTTCCGGAGCTTGACGAATGGATGGACGCGCGCCTTGACAGCGGCGAGCCCGAGGAAGGTGCCGAGGCGGACGAGAACGAAGATGAGGATATGCCGGTTGACCGCGCACCAGTGCTAGAAGCGGCAGAAATCCTGCTCGACTACGCCCATATGCAAAAATCTCAGCGGATGGCCGCGCGCTAAGCGCCAAGCTTCCGCCCTGCAACGCCGGCCTTGAAGGTCGGCGTTTTTTATAACGCAACATTTTACTAACCGCCAGACACGCGAAATTACCCAAAATGCGGCTAAGCAGTGGGCGTTAAAGTAGCAAGGAGATTTAAATAAGCCTGGCACATCAATCTAGAATCGCACACGAAGAAGTGCACTAAAAGACATCTAGAAAGACAATAAGATGGCTCCTCGAACAGGACTCGAACCTGTGACCCAATGATTAACAGTCATTTGCTCTACCAACTGAGCTATCGAGGAATAACGCGCTATCTATATCGGCTGAACGAAACAGATAGTAAAGTAGAAAGCTTGGCTCCTCGAACAGGACTCGAACCTGTGACCCAATGATTAACAGTCATTTGCTCTACCAACTGAGCTATCGAGGAACATCTTAAGCTATTGTATTTCAAGCAGAACCAACTTGTAAAGTGTTGGCTCCTCGAACAGGACTCGAACCTGTGACCCAATGATTAACAGTCATTTGCTCTACCAACTGAGCTATCGAGGAACTGCTCAAACACGGTGCGTAGTATACTGATTGAGACTCGAAGGTCAAGTATCGATTATAGCTGAACGCTAGCCCCGGGTTTCGTGTGTCCGTATAATAGGGTTATTCAACAGTGGCCTAAACCACTGACACGACATTTCATTCATCCCTCGTCCCCCGACGACTCATAGATGACAGGTACCGATGGCGAAGAAGCTCTTCATCAAAACGCACGGCTGCCAAATGAACGAGTACGACTCCTCCCGTATGGCGGATCTGCTCGGTGAATCTCACCAGCTTGAATTAACCGATAACGAGAAGGAAGCCGACGTTATCCTTCTTAACACCTGCTCGATTCGTGAGAAGGCGCAGGAGAAGGTGTTTCATCAGTTGGGACGCTGGAAAAAGCTTAAAGATGCCAACCCCGACCTAGTGATTGGCGTAGGCGGCTGCGTGGCGAGCCAGGAAGGCGAAGCGCTGCGCAAGCGCGCCCCCTTTGTGGATATGATTTTTGGCCCGCAGACGCTGCACCGTGTGCCTTCCATGCTGGATGCACGCAGCAATAACCAAATTGCTGCGGTAGACGTAACGTTCCCGGAAATCGAGAAGTTCGATCACCTGCCTCAGCCCAAGTCGGACGGCGCAACGGCCTTTGTCTCGATCATGGAAGGCTGCTCCAAGTACTGCACCTTCTGTGTGGTGCCCTATACCCGCGGTGAAGAGGTCTCGCGTCCGTTTGAAAAGGTCATGGATGAAGTTATCCATCTGGCCGATCAAGGGGTGCGCGAAGTCAACCTGCTGGGCCAAAACGTTAACGCCTACCGAGGCGATAACGACGATGGCGATGAAATTGATCTTGCTGAACTGATTGCCTGTATCGCCGCTGTGGATGGTATTGACCGCATACGCTTTACCACCTCGCATCCGGTTGAGTTTACCGACAGTCTGGTTGATGCCTTCGCGGATATCCCCGAGCTTGTCAGCCACCTGCATTTGCCGGTTCAATCAGGCTCTGACCGTATCCTGAGCGCCATGAAACGTGGCCATACGGCGGAAGAGTACATTGAGAAGATGGAGCGCGTTCGCGCCAACCGTCCGGATATCAGTTTCTCGTCTGACTTTATCATTGGTTTCCCCGGCGAGACCGAGGAAGACTTTGAAGCCACGATGAACCTGATCCACCGGATTGGTTTTGACCACTCGTTTAGTTTTGTCTACTCGGCGCGCCCAGGCACCCCCGCCTCTGGCCTGCCCGATGACACGCCGGAAAGCGTCAAAAAGCAGCGTTTGGCGATTCTGCAAGAGCGCATCCTGCAGAATGTGGCCCAGATCAGCCGGCGCATGGTAGGTACCACTCAGCGTATTCTGGTCACCGGCTTCTCGCCGAAAGATCCAGGACAACTCTCCGGACGTACCGAGAATAACCGCGTGGTGAACTTCCGTGCGGCCAACCCGACCGAGCTGATTGGCTACTTTGTGGATGTCGAAATTACCGAGGCATTCCCCAACTCTCTGCGCGGCGAGCTTGCTTCCCCAGAACGTTACTGAACGCTCTCTTATCTTAGGTAATTGCCCCGACACCCGTCGGGGCAGTAAGCTGAGACCTACATACATCAACTGACGGGTTTCCTACTCTTGAGCCAACCATCAACTCAGGCCAATCGCATCATTACCCTAAGCCTTGAACCCAATGATCCGCAGCGTCTTGCAAGCCTTTGCGGCCAGCAGGATGAGCACTTGAAGTTGATTGAAAGCCGACTGGATGTGACATTACGCAACCGGGGCAATGTTTTTCAGCTTGCAGGGCCAGCTAATCGCATCAAGGCAGCGGCGAACGTACTCGAGCACCTTTATCGTGAAACGGCGGCTGATGAGCTTTCTGCCGATACCGTGCACCTGTTCCTTCAGGAATCTGGCATGGAAGCGCTAGAGGACGAAGAGGATGGTGAAGGCGGCAGCGATGAAGTGATCATGCGCACCCCGCGCACCATGATCAAACCGCGCGGCCTGAACCAGCAGCGCTATGTGTTAAGTATCCGCGAGCACGATATCAACTTCGGTATTGGGCCGGCGGGCACCGGCAAAACCTACCTTGCCGTTGCGGCTGCCGTGGAAGCGCTTAATCAGCAGGAAGTTCGGCGTATTCTGCTGGTACGCCCAGCGGTTGAAGCGGGTGAAAAACTCGGCTTCCTGCCCGGCGACCTGGCACAAAAGATCGACCCGTACCTGCGCCCGCTGTATGACGCGCTGTACGAGATGATCGGCTTTGAACAAGTGGCCAAGCTCATTGAGCGTCAGGTGATTGAAATAGCCCCGCTGGCCTATATGCGTGGCCGCACGCTAAACAATTCGTACATCATTTTGGATGAGAGCCAGAACACCACGCCGGAGCAGATGAAAATGTTCCTGACCCGGATCGGCTTTGGTTCAACGGCGGTGATCACCGGGGATATTACCCAGGTCGACTTACCCCGTGGGCAGCGTTCAGGCCTGTCCCAAGTGCTTGACGTATTAAAAGACACCCCGGGAATCGGCGTCACTCACTTTGCCGCTAAAGACGTGGTACGTCACCCCTTGGTACAGCGCATTATCGAAGCGTACGACGACTTTGAATCGCAGCAGGAAGTCGAAGAGCGTGCCCGTCGCGATGCACGCCAGCAAGAGCGCGAAGCACGCCTTCAGGCGCAGGAACGCTGGGGAGATACGTCACGTTGAACGCTATCGTGATTGATCGCCAAGCCGCGATTGATGAGCCGACACTACCTACTCTTGAGCAGCTCACCCACTGGGTGGGCTGCGTGTTTGCGCATCACCCCGATGATGAACGTAAAGAGCTTACCATTCGCTTTGTCGATGAGCAGGAAAGCCAGGCGCTGAATCGTGACTATCGCGGCAAGGACAAGCCAACCAACGTTTTATCGTTTCCGTTTGAAAATCCGCCCGGCATGACGTTACCGCTGCTGGGCGATTTGATCATCTGTCATACGGTGGTGTTAAACGAGGCAGATGAACAGCAAAAGCCGCTGGCCCACCACTATGCTCACATGGTCGTTCACGGCACGCTGCATTTAATGGGCTATGACCATATTGAAGACCAGGAGGCGGAAGAGATGGAACAGCTTGAGCGTACACTGCTTGCTGAGCTTGAAATCCCTGATCCTTATCACGTCGTTTGAGCATGAGTCGTAACATTGGCTTACCGCAGCTGGCATAGTGCCCTAAGTCAGTGATAAAACGTTAGCTTGCGATGTGGCCTTTTTATGCACGCCAAGACAGTTGTCTGCCCCATAAACAAGAGATTTGACGCATGAGCGAAGACCGATCGAGCAACCCTAATCAAAAATCCTGGCTCGAGAAACTCTTTGGCGCCCTAACCGGAGATAGTGACGAACCCAGTTCACGCGATGAGCTGTTGACGTTTTTACGCCACACTGCAGGGAAGTTGAAGCTAGATCAGGACGCCATCATGATTATCGAGGGCGCGCTTGAGATTAGCGATCAGCAGGTCCGCGAGGTCCTGATTCCCCGTTCCCAGGTCTCCGCGATTACCCTGGATCAAACCAGCGACGGCTATTTGCCGCTTATTCAGGAAACCGGTCACTCCCGTTACCCGGTGATCGGCGAGAACCTGGACGATATAAAAGGCATTCTGCTGGTTAAAGACCTGCTACCGCTACTTTCGCAAACCCAGGAGAGCCGTGACGCTTTCAAGCTTGAAGACATCCTCCGACCGGCCATGTTCATCCCCGAGTCCAAGCGTCTGAACAGCCTGTTGAAAGAGTTTCGTGACACCCATAACCATATGGCGATTGTGGTGGACGAATACGGCGGTACGGCAGGCATTATCACCATCGAAGATATCCTCGAGCAGATCGTGGGTGATATTGAAGATGAGCACGACACCGACGAAGAAGACGATATCCGCACGCTTGAAAACGGTCACTTTGCCATTCGCGCCCTCACCCCCATCGAAGATTTTAATGATCGCTTCGGCACCGAATTTTCCGATGACGAGTTCGATACGGTTGGCGGCCTGGTCATGCAGCAGTTTGGTCACTTGCCCGGCCGCGGTGAACATACCCGCTTTGGCGGCTGGCGTTTCGTTATCCTGAATGCCGATAACCGACGCATTCGTTTGCTGGAAGCCTACCGCGATAACAACACCGAGAGTACCGACGAGCAAGACGCTGATTAACACGTTGCTCGCCTACAGACTTATCAAATGATTAGCCGATAGGACATCACCATGGGGCCGACGCCCATTTTTATGCTGCAACTGCTATTCGCCCTCGTGGCGGGCGGCTTTACCACGCTGACGGCCTCACCGTTTGAATTATGGTGGCTCGGTCCGATCGCGATCGCGTTGCTTTACATGGGTCTACATACCCTAACGCCCGCCCAGGCAGCGCTTAAAGGCTGGTTGTATGGCGTGGCGCTTTTCGCAAGCGGCACGTCCTGGGTATATGTTTCTATCCATGACTATGGCTACACCGGCGTACCGCTGGCGGTCTTTTTGACAGCCCTGTTTGTGGGTGTGTTAGCGCTTTTTTATGCGGGTATCTTCTGGCTTTATCGACGCTTTTTTACGCCCAAACTGGCGTTGCTTACCTTTGCAGGCATTTGGGTATTAGGCGAAGTGCTGCGCACGTATCTGTTTACGGGCTTTCCCTGGCTGCTGTTGGGCTCAGGCTATGTCGACTCGCCGCTGGCCAGCTGGGCCCCCATCGGTGGTGTGTACCTGCTCTCGCTGCTGGTGATGCTTAGCGGCACGCTCGCCGCTGAAGCCGTACTACGCCGCCAATGGTGGGCGCTCGCGCCACTTGCGGCTATCTGGCTTATTCCCCTGGCACTTCCTCAACAGTGGGCGACCCCCTCCGAGACGCCCACCCGCGTCGCCCTGCTTCAAGGCAACCTGCCCCAGCTTTTAAAGTGGACGCCCGAAGGCCAGCGCACCGCCGCCAACACGTATAGCCGCTTGACCGCTGAAGTGGCCGATGAGGTGGATATCGTGATCTGGCCGGAAACGGCGCTGCCCATGATGGAAGCCCAGGCACGCCCGGTTTTGGAGCGCGTGCAGTCCAACCTGCCGCCAGGTGTTGCGCTGGTCACGGGGATCGTTCAGCTGGATGAGGCCAACCGCTACTATAATGGAGTGATTGGCGTCGGCAGTGTTGAAGGCAGCTATCAAAAAGAGCACTTAGTGCCGTTTGGCGAATACCTGCCCCTGGAAAGCGTGCTGCGCGGTGCTATCGACTTTTTTGACCTGCCGATGTCAAGCTTTACCAAAGGCGCTTCTGAGCAGACGCCAATGCTTGCGGCAGGCGTAAGCCTGGGTAATGCGATTTGCTATGAAATCATCTATCCGCAGCTTGTCGCCCGCCGCGCTCAAGAAAGCGATGTGCTGCTTACCGTTTCCAATGACACCTGGTTTGGCGCCTCAATCGGCCCTCATCAGCACTTGCAGATGGCAAGGCTTAGAGCACTGGAAAACGGCCGCTATGTGATACGTGCGACCAGCAACGGCATTACCGCCATTATTGATGCCCACGGAGAGATCGTGGCACGTGCTCCGCAGTTTGAAACGACAGCGCTGGTAGGCGAATTTTATGCGATGGAAGGTCTCACGCCGTTCACCCGTACCGGCAGCTGGCCTACTTGGTTACTAGCAGCGCTTATGCTACTTCCCGGCCTTCGCTTGACACGTTGTCGCAGTAAGTAGGCGGGCGCCATCGAGTAGCGCTACAATACGGCTCTTTTAACGCATTTATTCAGGCTGACAGAGGGTAACGCCATGCTTAAATCTCGGCCTTTTCTACTGCTTGTCGTGCTTCCGCTGGCGCTGATCGTCGTTCTAGGAGTCGCTATTTTTGGTGGTCAGGCCATGTCTGACAGCAACGTTGGCAGCGATATTCAACATGCTCTGGCCAAAGAGCTTGATACGTCCAATGAGATCGAGCTTTCCCAGCTACAAGAAGTACAGTACGGCTATGGCATCTGTGGCTTATACCGCACCGCGTCCTCCGAAAACGGCTATGCTTCCTTCTTTTACGATAAAGACAGCGACAAAGTTGAGCTAGATATTAACTCTCGACTGTACAAGTCGCGCTGTGGCCTTTCATCGGTTTGCTAAACCAGCTTACTCAGCCTGCTTCAGCCTGCTATTAGCCATTAAAGATGTTCGTATGAAAAAGGGGGCGACTGATATTCAGTCGCCCCCTTTTGTGATCGCCAGTAGCTCTCTAAATAGCCTTAACCTTGGGCCACCAAACGTTTGATATCGGCTTCAACGTCGTTTACTGGATGGCTATCGCGCACCAAGAACTGCGCTTGGCCTTCCCGGTCAAAGGCAAAAACGGCACTGGAGTGGGTTACCAGATAATCGCCGTTTTCATTCTCTTCGCCATACTCGTAAGCCACCCGATAGCGGTTGGTGACGGCATCGATAGCCGCTTTATCACCGCTTAAACCGACGAACTCAGGCCCAAAAGCATCCGTATAACGTTTTAATACCTCAGGTGTATCGCGGGCAGGGTCGACCGAGATAAACAGCACCTGGATCTCATCGCGCGTTTCATCATCAAGTTTTCTTATCGCATCGCCCAGTCTTGCAAGGGTAATCGGGCAAACATCGGGGCAGTAGGTATAGCCGAAATAGACGAGCGTCGGCTTACCCAGATACTCCTCGGCCTGCACGCTGTCACCGTTTTCATCCACCAGTGCAAAATCCAGCGGTGGCATAATATCTGCGACATCCGTGGTGCGCCAACTTTGATCACTGCAGCCTACCAGCAGCAGAGTAGTTAGCGTTGCAAGCAACACCTTATACATGCGTAATCGTCCTATCATTGCTTTTACAGGGATGCCGGGGAGACAACATTAAAGGTCACGGGCAAGCGCTGCTCATCGCTAAACGTAAGCACCACTTCCACCTCGTCACCTTCGTTTAAAGGCGCTACGCGGCGCATAAACATTAAATGCTGCCCCTTGGGCGCAAATTCGATACGCTCATCAGGACCGATATCCAGTGATTCAAAGGCGTGCATGTGCGCCATGCCGTTATGCTCGGAGCTTATATGCATTTCAACACTTTCAAAGGCCGGGCTTTCCGCCCCCACCAACGTCACACCTTCATCACCAGTATTATGCAACTCAAAATAGCCAGCCCCCGGGGTGTTGCCGGGCAATAGACTCAGCCGCGCGTTGGTGACGTCTAGTGATTGCGCCTGGGCAACGCCTGCGGTTAATAACAGCGCGCACGTCGTGAATGCTAATTGGCGGCAGGTTCGCTTGATCATCGTTTTGTGCATTAGGTACGCCATATCAACTCTCGTTAGGGGGAATGTAATGATGCAGGCGCGCGCATAGCTCAATCGTAAAGCCAGCCTGTGGCGTGCACCCGGTATTAATCGTAGGCCTACCATAGCTCTATTACGTGCTTCTACAAACCACCTGCGACATTATGTCAACCGCTGGGGGCAATCCCTCATGCCGCTCTTGGGTACCGCCCCTTCATTTTACCTATTACGTTTTTATAAATACCTGAAAACCACAAAGCCCTGAACAACAATTCAGGGCTTTGTACGTTCAAGACATGCATTTTAAACGGTGTTGATCCAGGATCAGGAAAGCTCACCGGATAACTGAGAAATGGTGACCTTTACATAGCGCCCCGGCGCAGGCTCAATGACGCTGAGCTTGCCCTCGCCAGGCTTGCGTGCCGACACCATTTTTTGGCTATCCGCATAGCCATTCTGGGTCATCCATGCCTGCCAGTGTGGCCACCAGGACCCTTCGTTGAACGTGGCTTGCTCCAGCCACTCCTCGTGGGATTCTGGCAGCGCGTCGTTACTCCAGTAGCCATACTTGTTCTTCTGGGGCGGGTTAACGATCCCCGCGATATGCCCTGAACCACCGAGTACAAAGGTAACGGGTCCCTTCGGCAAAAGTGCTCCGTAATACGTGCTGTTCCACTTAGCGATATGATCTTCTTTGGTGGAAACAAAATAGCTCGGCGTCGAGACTTTACGCAGGTCGATTTTCACCCCGTCTAACTCAATGCCACCCGGCTGTACCAAACGGTTCTCAAGGTACATATGGCGTAAATACCAGGCATGGGTCGTTGCCGGTAGATTGGTACCATCGGTATTCCAGTGCAGAAGATCAAAGGCGGCGGGCATCTCACCTTTCAGGTAGTTATTGATATAAAACGACCAGAAAAGATCATTTTCACGCAGTAGGTTAAAGGTATAGGCCATGGAGCGGCCATCCAGATAACCTTTGAGCTTCATGCTCTGCTCTAGCCCTTTCACAACGCCTTCATTAAGAAATACGCCAATATCGCCAGGGTCACGGAAGTCCTGCAGGGTGGCCATATAGGTTACCGATTTTACTTTGCGCCCCTGGCGTGTACTCGTAAGGTAGGCAACCGTCGAGGCGGTCAGCGTGCCTCCCACACAGTAACTTACCAGGTTAACCGACTTCTCTCCGCAGGCCTGCTCGATCGCACCGATAGCGCTAATCGGCCCCATCTGCATATAGTCGGCCCAGGTAATATCACGCTGCTCAGAATCAGGATTGCGCCACGAGATCAAAAATACCGTATGGCCTTGATCGACCATCCATTTAACCATGGAGTTGTCTTGGCGCAGGTCCAGGATGTAATACTTGTTGATCCATGGCGGTACGATAAGCAGGGGCGTTTTAAAGGTTTTCTCGGTAGTGGGAGTGTACTGAATAAGCTGGATGAGCTCATTTTCATAAACCACCGCACCGGGAGTAACGGCAATATTTTCACCGATATCAAACGCGTCGCGCTCGGTCATGCACACGTTAATGCCTTCGGCGGAGTTGGCCAGGTCTTCACGTAGCCGGGCCAGGCCTTCTACCAGGTTTTGTCCGCGCGTTTCCAACGTTCGCCGCACCACTTCCGGATTAGTGGAAACGAAATTGGTCGGTGACATGGCGCTGACTAACTGGCGGGCATAGAACTCAAGATTGCGCTTTTGTGTGCTATCCATGCCGTCAAGGCGCTCAATTAACTCCTCCACCATCTGAGAAAACAGCAGGTACTGCTGCATAATAGCCGTGTAGTGAGGGTCGCTGGTCCAGGCTTCATCTTTAAAGCGACGATCGCTTTTGGAAGGGGTGATAACCGGTGCTACCTGCTCGCCCGAGAAAGCACGCATACTCTGTTGCCAAAGAAGCCACTGATCTTGCAGCAGGCGCGTCTGGGTTTGCCAGAGCAAGGTCGGGTTATTCATTAATGACTGCGCGCCCGCTTCGAAACTTTTGCGCATATCATCCTGTATCGAATCGGCGGCTTCGCTAGGCGCTATTCGCGCGAGCAGATCCTGCATCAGGCCCTGATACTGCCCGCCCATCTCTTGGAGCTGCGCATGCCATGCCTCAATATCCTCTTGGGACATGCCCTGTGGCGCCATATTGTCTGATGTCCACCTTTGCATATTGACTCCCCCTACTCGCAGGCGCCATCACGCCTAACGGCATCGA